>JBIHZY010000081.1:0-8067 GCA_044240185.1 Solirubrobacteraceae bacterium | reverse complement strand
GCCGACCGCGATAACTGTCACGGTGCCAAGCCGCGCGAAGAGCGGCGCGATCCGCATCAGTGGCACGATCGGCACCGCCGTAACCGCACCGCGGCCAGTCAAGATCGTTGCCGGGCTGCCCGCGACCGACGATGCAAGCGGTTCTAAGAAGCTGATCGCCGGCGGCAAGCGCGCGGCCCAGTTCAGCTACCACGTGAGCAGCGCGGCGGCGGTTGGCGCGCGAGTCGAAGCCGTCAGCGGTAAGACGGGAAAGATTGTGCGCAGCTGGCCGCTCGTCAAGTCTGGCGACGGGGCCGTAGCTTGGGATGGCTTCGTCGGCAAGAAGCCAGCCGCAAGCGGCACCTACGTCCTGCGGCTAAACGAATTGGGCAGTGCGAGTGCCAAGGCGAAGGCTGGTAGCGACACGCAGTTCGAGATGCTCGAGGGCTTCTTCCCAATTCGTGGTGCGCACACCTTGTCAGCGAGCGAAATGCAGCGCTTCGGTGGCTCACGTGACCACCAAGGGAGCGACCACTTTGCCAAGTGCGGCACGCCGCTCGCAGCATGGACAAGCGGCGTCGTCCAGTTCAACGGCTTTCACGGCGCGGCCGGCAACTACGTTGTCGTTAAGCGCGCCAATGGCGAGTCGTACGCCTACATGCACATGCGTGAGCGTTCACCGGTCAAGGTCGGCGCGAAGGTTTTCGCCGGCCAGCGGCTTGGCCGCGTCAGCGACAGCGGCAGCGCCAGCGGCTGCCACCTGCACATCGAACTGTGGACCGCGCCGGGCTGGTACAAGGGCGGCCGTCCGTACGATTCGCTGCCGCTGATGAAGCGCCTCGACAAGCTCAGCTGAGCAAAATCGCAGAGTTCGATGCCCGGGGAGGGGCTCGAACCCCCACGTCCCTTGCGGGACAGCCGGTTTTAAGCCAGCCGCGTCTACCGGTTCCGCCACCCGGGCGGGCGCTGAAGACTAGCCTGTAGCTGTGGTTCAACGAAGCTTGAGGGGTCGAAAAAAAGCGAAACCTTTTGCCTTCAGCGGTGTTGGTATGTCTGACGAATCAATGGAAGCCTCAGCAATCACACAATCCGACCTTGTTGGTCTGCGCGCCCCGAGCGCCTTTCTGCGTCTCCAATCAGACGAAAAACTGGTCACACTGACGCGCCGCGGTAACCAGTCGGCCTACGAGGCCCTGGTCGGTCGCTACCACGCTCGGATCCTTGGTTTCACGCGCCACATGCTTGCCTCGAAGGAAGACGCTGAGGACGTAACGCAGGAGAGCTTCGCCGCTGCTTACAGCGCGATGATGGCCGACGAGCGCGCGATCAACGTCAAGCCTTGGCTCTACCGCATCGCCCGCAACCGCTCGCTCAACCACCTGCGCCGCCAAACTGCGATCGGTGTCGACGACTTCGACCACCACGTCGCCAACCAGGGCCGCACGACCGAGGATGAAGTCAGCCAGCGCGAAGATCTGCGTCAACTGATGACTGACGTGCGCGAGCTTCCCGAGTCGCAGCGCACGGCGCTGCTGCTGCGCGAGATCGACGCGCTCTCCTACGACCAGATCGCCGAGGCGATGGAGACGACCGTGCCAAGCGTCAAGTCGCTGCTGGTTCGCGCCCGTGGTGGCCTTGCCGAAGCGGCCGAAGCGCGCCAAATCTCCTGCGAAGAGGTTCGGATCGAACTTGCCGAAGTGGCAGAAGGGCTGACCAAGCTCTCGCCACCGGTTCGTCGCCACACGCGCGAATGCGAACGCTGCAAGGGCTTCCAGGCAACGCTGAAGCAGAACAACAAGGCGCTCGCGATGCTGCTGCCGATCGGGCCGTTGCTGGTACTGAAGAAGATCGTCCTAGCGCATATCGGCACCACTGCCGCCGGTGGCGGAACCGCTTCGGCGACCGCCGGTGGCGGGCTGCTCTCCGGCGCCGTTGGCTCAGTCGCGACGAAGGCCGCAGCAACGATGGCGGCAGCCGCGATCGTCACGACCGGCGCCGTTGAGGTCAACAAGGCAACGACTGCCGCGCCGACGCGCGAGTCGGCCGCCACAATCATGCAGACCGCTCCGGCCACCGTTGCCGCCGCCACGACGCCGAAGCCCCAGCTCCCGGTCGAAGCAGCGAAGCTTGTCGCTGATGCCCCGGCCATAGCGGCCGTCGTCTTGCCGGCAGTCGTCGATCCGGAGTTGCTGGCGATCACGATTGACGCAGCGCCAGTCACGCCAGCGGTTATTCCTGAAGAGCACCACGACGATGTGACGCTTGCGCCGCTGGTCATCGATCCGCCTGTCGCTCCGCCAGTCGTAGACCCCCCTGTCGCTCCGCCAGTCGTAGACCCCCCTGTCGCTCCGCCAGTCGTAGACCCCCCTGTCTCGCCGACGGTCGCAGACGCCTCCGTCGCCCCGACGACTCCTTAAGTTCAGTTACCGACGACGAGCGACTGGAACGCCTCGCGCAGCGGAGGATTCTGAGCGATAGCCGAAGCCGTCAACGCGCCCTCGCCACGAACCGCCGTCATCGTCACATCAACGCCGGCACGCGCGCCGAGCTCAACTGGGAAGAGGATCACACGCCGGCCGTAGAAGCTGCGTCCGCCGCGGCTAAAGCGGTAGAGAATCTCGTAGCCGGGCTGCTCCTCTAGCAGCACGGCGGCCTCCGAGACGGTCGCGTAGCTCGGATCACCGGCGCTCATCTGGCGCGTCATCTCCTCGGCCCACAGCGGCAGAACGCCCTGAATCGATCCCTTGTAGGCAGGAAGCAGCGCCGGTTGGACGACGAAGCTGCGTTTCGCGCCGACGCCAGCGGGGCTCTCTAGGCGCAGTGATTCACGACCAACGGCCAGCCGCTGCTGCAAGAGATCACTGTCGTAGTGGAGTTGAAACGGAACCGGGGCAGCGACCTCGACCTTCCGAGTTGGCGAGCCGACGCCAAGCAGGAGCGCGGCAACGACGATCACGACGACGGCCGCGGCGGCGAAAATCAGGGCCCGTGGCAACCGCCCAAGCGCGCGCCACTTGGGGCCAAGCGTCGTCGGTAGTGACTCACCGAACTCTGGACGGACAATCGAGCTCATCGCAGCTCAGCGTAGCTGCCGGTCAGGATCCGTCGGCGAACAGCTGATCAAGGTCCAGATCGGTGAACGAATCAAACGCAACCATTGTCTGTGAGCGGCTAACGCCTTCTAGCGCAGCAATATTCTCAGCCAATGCTTCGGCCAGTTGCTCGTGGCGCTCAACGCGCACGATCGCGACGAAATCCCAAGCCCCGGTGACCGAGTAGACCTCAGCGACGCCATCGATCTGGTTCAGTTTGCCGCCCAGCTTGGCCAGCGCCGTGCGCTCCGATTCAACTAGGACGAAGGCCGTGATCACGCTAGCTCCAAACTTTCGCCCGGCTGAAGAATCGTGACTGTCGCGATGCCTTCGGCCTCGACGGCGTCGGCAAAGGCTTGCGAGTCGGTCTCAATCGGCGTGAAGGTGTTGCAGTGAATCGGGACGACTCGCGGAGCGCCGATTAGCGCCGCGGCGCGAACGGCGTCGTGGCGATCCATCGTGTAGTGACCACCGATCGGGATCAGCGCTAGATCGATCGAATGGCGCTGACCGGGCAGCGCGAGGTCGCTGAACAGCGCAGTATCACCAAGGTGATAGATCGTCTTGCCGCCGATGTTGAGGACGATTCCAGCGGGAGTGTTTACCGTCCCACGAGGCGTTGTCGAGGTGTGCCAAGCCGGCACCCACTGCGCCCATCCCCAGTCAAAATTGATCGTGCCGCCGAGGTTGGGGTCGTGGACCACGTGATCAGGACCCAGCTCCTCGCTCAGCTCAGCGGCGATCTCAACTATTGCTGCGACCGGCGCACCAGTGCGCGATGCGATCTCGGCTGTGTCACCGATGTGATCTGCGTGGCCGTGCGTGATCAGGATTGCGTCGGCCTCAAGCTGATCGTGCGCGGCGGCAGCTTTCGGGTTACCAGTCAGGAATGGGTCGACGAGGACTCTGGTCTCGTCATGCTCAAACGAGAAAGCCGAGTGACCTAGGAATCGAACTTCTACGCTGCTCACTGGTCGCCCCCTTGAACGTCGCTGGCTGCTGCGAGCTCTTCCGCCAGCGCCAGCCCGACGGCGACGCCGACCAGCATCGCCAGCCGCGATTCCTCAGCGACCAGTTCGGCCAGCGCAATACGGCGCTCTTCAGGATCAGCGATCTGGCCGACGCGGCTGATCTCACCTTGATGGGCCGAATCGAAGAAGCCGCCAGCGTCTAGTGCGGCGCCGAGGATCTGCTGCAGCCCTGGCGCGGCGTGAGTCACGAGCTCCTGCGCACCGGCAAATCGCTCGCCGTCAGCGATCGCGGCAACCGCTGCGTCTACCTGCTCAGCGCTGTAACGGTGCTCAGACATCGCTTCAAAGCCTACCGGCGCGCGAGAATTGAGCCAGCCAGCAGGCCCAGTACGAGGCCGGCAGCTCCAGCCGTCGAGCTGGCTTCGGCCGCGGCCAGCGGCATCAGCACCAGAACTGCGGCGCAGACAGCGGCGCCGATCAGGTCTGCCGACGGTTGCTCGCCGCGGCGCGTTTCAATCACCGGGCTTACGACCCAGGCGCCGATCAGCCCGAGCGCGGCGGCATTACCGCCGAGCGCCAGCGGAATGCTCTCAAGCCCGGCAGCAGCCGCCATCCCGCCGACCGCGCAGATCGCGAAGCAGGCGCCAGCGGCAAGTGGGCCGTGTTTGCTTTCAATTAGCCCGCCGAACAGCGCGATTGCGACGACGCTAGCGGCCGTGTACCAGAGATTGTCTGCAAAGAACGAGGTCGTGATCAGGCGCCACCATTGGCCGTCCAACTGCCCGACGACCCCGACTTGGCTAGCCGTCAGTACGCCCGGGACGAGCAAAACCGCACCGACAGCGCAGGCAACCGCGAGCGTGATCGAAACGATCGGTTGGTTTGGCCATGAGCGCTGAGCGCGCGAGCGCGGGCGGCGCTTCCGCTGGCGCTTTGGCTTGCCGCTGGCGGCAATCTGGCCGCGTGCGATCTTCGGTGCGCGCTGCTGCATCCGCGTACCGCAATAGGGGCATTCGGTCACGTACTTCGAAACCTCGGCCCCGCAGGAACGACAAACGACGAAGAGATCAGGGGCTTCAGGCATCGAGATTGCGATCTTAGCCCGCCGGTGCTCGTGGCAGCGCTGGCGATTGGCAGGTACGCTGTGCCCAGCTGCTTTCCCGCTACCCGATACGGAGACAACTGACGTGGCCACTGAATCGATGACCTCCTCCCAGCTCGAAGAACTACTCGGCGATAACGCCAAGACGCTGCTCGAGCACAAGTGCACAACGATCGACGCATCGATGCTGCACCTGCCAGGCCCTGACTTCAACGAACGGATCGTCTCCGAAAGCGACCGCAACGCTCAGGTGATGCGCAACCTTCAGCAGATGTGGGACCACGGCCGCCTCGGTGGCACTGGCTACCTCTCGATCCTCCCCGTCGACCAAGGGATCGAGCATTCGGCCGGCGCCAGCTTCGCGCCCAACCCGGAGTACTTCGACCCCGGCAAGATCGTCGAGCTCGCAGTTGAGGGTGGCTGCAACGCGGTCGCTTCAACGGTTGGAGTACTAGGCGCCGTCTCGCGCAAGTACGCGCACCGGATCCCGTTCATCGTCAAGCTCAACCACAACGAGTTCCTGACCTATCCGAATACGTACGACCAGATCATGTTCTCCTCTGTTCAGCGCGCGTTCGACATCGGCGCAGCTGGCGTTGGCGCGACAATCTATTTCGGCTCAGAGGAGTCGCACCATCAGATCGTCGACGTGGCGGCAGCATTTGAGGAAGCCCACCGGCTCGGAATGTTCACTGTCCTCTGGTGCTACCTGCGCAACAGCGCCTTCGTCGTTGACGGCACCGATTACCACGTCTCGGCCGACCTCACAGGCCAGGCCAACCACATCGGCACGACGATCGAGGCCGACATCATCAAGCAGAAGCTGCCGGAGAACAACGGCGGCTACCTCGCGCTAAACGCTGACGGCGTCTCCTACGGCAAGACCAGCCCACTTGTCTACGACAAGCTGACGACCGACAACCCGATCGATCTGACCCGCTACCAGGTAGCGAACTGTTACATGGGCCGCTCAGGGCTGATCAACTCCGGCGGCGCTTCCGGCGGTGCTAGCGACAAGGCCGAGGCCGTGACGACCGCCGTAATCAACAAGCGCGCCGGCGGCACCGGCCTGATCACCGGCCGTAAGGCCTTCCAGCGTCCGATGAACGAGGGAATCGAAATCCTCAACGCCGTCCAGGACGTCTATCTCTCAGACGACGTAACGATCGCTTAAGGCTTAGGCCCCCGCGCGCAAGCGCACAACATTGCTGCAAGAGAGAGGCGAAAGTAGCTCACGGCGGGATCCGTTGTCCGCGCCGCGCTAGCGTCGTGCGCCGATGCCAACCAGTGCGAAATACCGCGGCGCGATCTGCGCCGCCCTCGCCGCAGCGCTGTTGTTAGCTGCGGGCGGCTGCGGCTCGAGTGAGGCGGGGCCAAACGACGAGATCGACGCCGTCGTCTCGCGGATCGTCGACGGCGACACAATCGTCGCCGAGCTTGGCGGCCGTGAGGAGCGCGTCCGCTACATCGGGATCGACACCCCTGAGAGCGTCAAACCGAACTCCAAGGTCGAATGCTTTGGCCCCGAGGCGAGCGACGAGAACGAAAAGCTACTGCCGAGCGGCAGTCCGATACGGCTCGTCCTTGGCGCCGAGCCGCGCGACCGTTACGGGCGCCTGTTGGCCTACATCTACCGCCTCGATCAAGGCGGCCGGCAGCTATTCGTCAATGCTGAGCTTGTCAGGCGCGGCTACGCCGACACGATCGTATTCCCGCCAAATACGCGCCATGCGGCCGAATTCGCGAAATTGCGCAATGAAGCTCGGCGCGCAGGGCTCGGTCTCTGGCAGGCCTGCCGCTAAGATCGGCCTCGATGGCTTCTCACCTCCGTCAAAGTCTGCGCGACTTTGAGGCCAAGTTCCGTGCCGAAATCCGCGCCGACCGCGTCCGTCGTCACGAGATCCATGAGCGTGCTGAAACGCGCATCAGGGTCCGACGGCTCGACCGCCAACATCGCCACGGGACGTTGCGCTTCGCGATGCTCGTACTGCTGCTAGTCGCCACCGCCGTTGTTGTCACTGTGGCGATGTTTGAAACGCTCTACATCGTTATGGGATAGGGCCAGCCGGGTCACCTTCGCGCTGCTGCTCATTGACCTGGCTGTAAACCTCGTCGCGATAGACGGGAATTTCGCGTGGAGCTTTGATTCCTAGACGCACCTTCTCGCCGGCAACAGAGAGCACGGTAATCTCGATCTCATCACCGATCATGATGCTCTGATTCGTTTTTCTCGATAGGACAAGCATCGCCCTCTCTCCTCAGGTAGTCCGTCGCTTCGTTTTGCGAACTTACCAGCGGCGCGCGCCCGACCGCAAGTGGAGTTTCTACGTCACCTCACGGCGCCGGGCGACGCGCTGCCGCGCCGCTCCGATAGGGTCAAGCTTCTAATGGCTAGAAAATCTTTGAAACCACAACTCAACCAAATCCGCGTCTGGGTGGGCCAAGGCCGCACCGACGCTTGGATCGCCCACCAACTTGAGGTCCCTGTTGCACAGCTCGAAACCTTCAAGCAGGAGTTCGAACTAACCAGCTCAGAGGGCGCTGTCGCAGGCTTCGACGAGGTCGTCGACCTCCGCGCGGCCGATGACGCTCAGGTCGCAGCCGCATTGGAGATTGAGGAGGCCGAGCAGGCCAAGGCGGCCGAGGAAGAGGCTCGCCTGCGCGCTGAACGGATCGCTGCCGGCGAAGAGGACCCTGACGACGCTGAATCGGAAGAAGAAGAGAGCGGCACAAACGGCGATGGCGCGGGGCCATCGCGCCGCGGCCGCCGCGGTGGCCGCGGCCGTCGCAGCGGTGCGAAGACGCTCGAAGGAAGCTTTGATCACGGCGAAGAGGGCTACGGCCTCTGGCTCGACCCGGCGATCGCCGAGAACGCCGTTTACGCCGAGCACTGGGCAGGCAAGCGCTCCGTCACGGTGACCGT
>JBIHZY010000080.1:0-8152 GCA_044240185.1 Solirubrobacteraceae bacterium | reverse complement strand
TGCCTGGCGTGACGCTCGACGGAGGCTTCGCGCTAGCCGACGAAATCCATAATCGCGGGCTCGCGATCGTCTGGGTCGGCCACCAAGAAGCGGCCGAGCTTTACTGGGAACAACTGCGCGACGCGGGCCTAACGATGGCCCCGCTCGAGCAGGGCTAGCGCCAGCTAGTTCAGGGAAGTAGCTTCGAGCGCAGCGCCGTTGCCGGGTTCGGGCGCATGCCCGTTGCCGTTCGGGTCATCACCGTTTGAGCCACCATTGCGATGTGGCGGTTCTGGACTCACACGCCCTTCGCCGACGAGGTCCTGCCAAGCGTAGAAGACCGGCACTTGGTACCAGCCGGAAGTGATCGCGCGGAACTCGGTCATCTCCGGGCCCGCCCACCAGCGCTCAAAGTCGAGCTTATTCTCGAACTGCGCGGTCTGGGAGAACTTGTAGCGGTCATCGCGGCTGCGGTGAACGGCCCAGGCGGTCGCGCCATAGCGCAGCGCGGTTGGCCCGACGTCACGAAGAGCGGCCTCCAGCTTGTCGCCGCGGAAGCCGTTTGCGTACCAAGGAATGTCTATGACGCTTGTCATCAGGCACCTACCTCTGCTCGAATTGCCGGCGGCTCGGCAGGGGTTTCACCGCTACGACCAAGATTCTCCTCTTCGGCCCCGACGAGAACAGCAATCTTGCCTGCGTGCTTGTTCTCATGCATTAGCTGGTGGGCCTGAGCGACATCTTCGAAGCCCATCGTTTTCCACAGCACCGGCTTGATCAGGCCATCGTCGATCAGCTGGTTGGCTTTGGTGCACTCCCAAGCGTTGGCGAAGTGCGAGCCGATGATCTCCTTCTGGCGCATCCAGAGGTAGCGAACGTCGAAGTCGAGCGTGAAGCCCGAGGTGGCGCCGCAGATTACGACCTTGCCGAACGGCTTGACGGTGAAGACGGAGGTAGGGAAGGTCGCCATGCCGACGTGCTCGAAGACGATGTCGGGCGCGTCGCCAAGGATCTCCTTCACGCGCTTGGCGAATGCGCGGCTGACGGCGAAGCGCTCCTTCTCCTCCTCCGGCGTTTCGTTGCCGGTGCGCATCATCCCCGCGAACTCGCGGCGGTCGATGTAATCGGTAGCGCCGAGCTGCTTGATCAGCTCGCCCTTGCCGTCAGATGAGACGACGCCGACGCTCTGGCCGCCTGCTGCCTTAACAAGCTGCGTTGCGAAAACACCGAGGCCGCCGGCAGCGCCCCAGATCAAGACGCGATGGCCCGACTGCAGCTTGGCGCGGTCGAGCAGCATGCGGTAGGCGGTGAAGTAGGTGAGGCCATAGCTGGCGGCTTCCTCCCACGAGAGCGCGGCCGGCTTCGGCAGTAGCTGCTGAGCCTGCACCTTCGTGAACTGCGCGAATGAACCCCAGGTCGTTTCGTAGCCCCAAATCTTCTGCGACGGAGCGGCCATCGGGTCGAGGCCGTGAACCTCGACGTCCTCGTAGGAAGCCTGGTTGCAGTGCACGACCACTTCGTCGCCGGGCTTCCAGCGCGTCACGCCAGCGCCGACCTTCCAGACGATTCCGGAGGCGTCAGAGCCACCGATGTGATGGCCGAATTCCGGGTGATCACCAGACTTGAAGACAGAGACAGGCTTGCCGAGCGCAGCCCAAACGTTGTTGAAGTTGACGCCGGCTGACATCACTCGAACGACGACCTCAAAGGCAGCAGGTTCTGGTGTGTCGACCTCTTCGAGCTGGAAGGCATCGATCGGCTCGCCTTCGCGCTCCTCACGGATGACCCATGCGGTCATCTTCTTGGGAAGCTCGCCCGGTTCAGTACTTACGTTTGTGATTGCGGATAGGTCAACAGTCATGGCGCTCATAATACGGCTCGCGCCGCGAATCGGACTTGCCGCGGCGAGTAGTCCGGGCCCGCGCCGATACTTGGGCTCGATGGAGAGCGAAACAAACGCGAGCAGCCAGCGCACGAAGGCCTTCGACCTGAACCGCACGGTTGCCCTCAGTGACGGCATTTTCGCCTTCGCGCTGACGCTGCTGGTGCTCAGCATCAGCGTGCCGGAGATCTCTTACAGCAGTTCGAGTAGCGAGCTTTGGGCGGCGCTCAAGGAGCGCGAAGGTGAGCTGATTTCGTACCTGATCAGTTTCGCCGTGATCGGCGGGTTCTGGATCCGCCACCACAAGTTCTGCGGCAGGCTCAAAGCGGTCGATGCTCCGTTCCTCGTGATCAACCTTGCGTATCTCGCGACGATTGCCTTCGTTCCGTACCCGACACAGCTGCTCGGAGACTTTGACAACTCGGCTGCCTTCGCCTTCTACGCGGTCGCGATCTCAATCTCGATCCTCGCTTCGGCGGCGCTCAATGAGCACGCCCAAAGGGCTGGGCTCTTCGAAGCTGTCCCGACTCCCGAGCAAATCAGGGGAGGGCGCATAAACGGGCTTGCCGTTGTTACCGGGTTCGTCGCGTCAGTTCCGGTGGTCCTGCTCACCGGCGAACTTTGGCTTGGCTACCTCTGCTGGATCATCGGGCCGAACTTCCACCGTCTGCTGCGACTCGGTGGCTCAGGGAAGCATTAGGTCGTTCTGAGCCGATGGCCGCTCGCCGCTGACCTTCAGAACCGCAGTTGGGATCGACTCACCTTCGACCGAAAGCGAGTAGGTACCGTCGCTCAACTCGGCTTTCATCGTTGCCGTGTTGTTCGGGGCGATCGTCGCGCTCTGGCTGTCAATCCGCAGCTCCGATGTGCCGGAGGGCGAGTTGGCGCCGAACGTGATCCGCTGCTCCGTGGCGGTCAGGTTGCTGACGACCAAAGTCACCGGGCCGCCGCCGATCTGGCTTGGCGCGAGCGAGATCTTCTTCGGCATCAGCGAGGCGTCGAGCTGAATTGGAACCGGCGGACGCAGCTCATTGGCGGTCCGCTCCTTTGTTCCGCAGCCAGCGACGATCAGCGCGACCAGCGGCAGCAGGATGAAGCTCGTTTTGCGGGTCACGTTCAGCATGGCTTAAATGGCGGCGCCGCTAAGCAGCGCTGGCGCGAACTCTAACCGACGGTTAGAGGCCGATGCTGGAGTGCTCGCCGGCTACTTCGTCGGTCAGCGTGAAGAGCTCGGCCTGGAGCCGTTCCCAAGCTGCGATTTCGGCGCGCTCGTAATCGCGGCCTTCAAGATCGAGAAGATCATCGCGGTAGTTCTCCCAAGCGGCTTGCACGCGTGGGTCGAGTGGTGTCTTTGTTTGTGGCGCGCTCGTGGTCACGGCAGTCACCCTCCTCCAGGTTGATGATCGGGTCACTGTACCCCTCAGATCGGAGGGTTTTGATGGGGAGCGATTATTGCTCGCTCGGAGCGTGAAAAAGTGTTGCTGTCGCGGCTCCCTCGCCGACTTTCAGCGTTGACCCGTCTTCCGCCTCGCGACGTATCAGCGCCAAGCCGATCGGCCCATGCTCGGGGGAGATTGCGACGCTCGTGAGTGTTCCCACCTCACGCTCATCGTTGCTCAGCGAGTCGCCGAGCTCGGCCTCGTCGCTCAACTTCAATGAGCAGAGGCGGCGGTTGGGGCGGCCGCGGTAGTGGAGCCTGGCGATCGTCTCCTGGCCGACGTAACAGCCCTTCGTGAAGCTGACGGCGCGATCGTTCAGGCCGCCCTCTTCGGGGATTACGGTCTCGTCGAGGTCAACGCCGAAGCGGGGGCGGCCGCTTTCGATCCGCGCTAGTTCGGCTAGTTGCTCGCCAGCTTCGACCGCGCCCGAGGCGAGTAGTGCGGCGCGCACCGCTGCCGCGCTTTCGGCTGAGCAGAGAACGTCAACGCCGTGGTCGGTCGCAATCAGGCGCACGGGCTGGCCGTCGAGCTCGGCAGCTTCGTTGTCGTCCTCGTCGGGGCCGAGCGAAGCGGCGCCGGCGATTGCCCGCGACAGCGGCCCAAGTAGCGAGAAGAGGTTCGTTTCGAGGGTCCGTTTATGCAGCTCAGCGTCATAACCGACGAGGCCGCGACGGATCACATCGAAGATCGGCTGAAGCGCGCAGCGTTCGATGTCGATTAGTAGCTCGTCTTCGGTCGCAATTACGCGCAGGTCGCCGAGCATGCGGCCCTTCGCCGTGCAGCAGGCGGCGAGGCAGCCTTGGCCGGGGGCGAGCGATTCGATCTCGTTTGTGACGACGGCGCTGAGCGCTTCGCGCGCCTCGGCTCCACTAAGCGCAAGGCGACCTCGCTCGGAGCGGTCAACGAGCGCTGCCCCGCTTCGCAGCGCCGTTATTTCAGCGTTCGGAGGGGAGGAAACGGGCATCTGCGCTCAAGGATAGGAGCACAGCCGATAAGGGCGCGTGGTTTAGCAAGCTTGATAAAAAAAGTTAGGCTTGCCATAATCTCACGATGGAACGAACCTCAGAACGCCACAGCCCGGCAGTCGAGGACTACGCGAAAGCGATTTACACGCTGCAAGAGAGGGCTGATGGGCCGGTAACAACTACGGCGCTGGCCGCGCGGCTCGGCGTTAGCGCGGCTTCGGCCTCGGGGATGGTGCGAAGGCTCAGCGAGATCGGGTTGGCCAAGCACGAGCCGTACAAGGGCGTTGAACTTACCGAGGCCGGCCGCGCCGTGGCGCTCGAAGTGATTCGCCACCACCGTTTGATCGAGTTGCTGCTGGCCGAGCTTGGCGTGCCGTGGGATCGCGTCCACGATGAGGCCGAGGTGCTTGAGCACCACATCTCGGAGGAGCTCGAGGCGCTGATCGCCGAGCGGCTCGGCGATCCAACCCACGACCCGCACGGCGACCCGATCCCGGGCGTCGACCTGACCGTTGACGAAGGAACGACGATCTCGCTCGATCAACTTGAGTCCGGTCAGCATGGACTCTTCGTGCGCGTCTCCGACTCCGATCCCGAGATGCTGCGCTACCTCAGCGGGCTCGGGCTTGCGCCAGGCGAACGGCTTCAGCTCGTCAGGCGCGAACCGTTTGACGGGCCTCTGATCGTCGGCTTCGCTGGCGCAGAGCACCCGCTCGGCGTTGCGCTGGCGCGAGCGATGCGGGTCGAGGTAGAGCGGTGACGAGACCGCTGCGCGAAGAGGCTGACGCTGAACCGCTCCCGCGCGGCATTGACCCAGAGAGCGCAGTGCACCCGGAGCTGAGCGACCTTGAACGGCTGAGCGGCCGCGGCCGCGCAAGAACTGTGTTGGCCATCATGGGCCCGGCCTTCGTCGCCTGCATCGCCTACATCGACCCCGGCAATTTCGCAACCAACATTACGGCCGGCTCAACCTACGGATACCTGCTGGTCTGGGTGCTCGTCAGCGCCAACCTGATGGCGATGCTGATCCAAAATCTGTCAGCAAAGATCGGTATCGCGACCGGCAAGAATTTGCCTGAGCTCTGCCGCGAACACTTCCGCCGCCCGGTCACGCGCGGGCTTTGGGTGCAGGCTGAAATCGTCGCAATGGCAACCGACCTCGCTGAGTTCGTTGGCGCGGCGCTGGCGCTGAACCTGCTCTTCGGCGTGCCGCTGCTGCCAGCCGGGATTATCACCGCGGTCGCCTCGTTTGGAATCCTCTCGCTGCAGCAGCGTGGCTATCGCCGCTTCGAAGTGGCGCTTGTCTTCTTCCTGCTGATAATCCTGCTCGGCTTCCTTTACAACACGCTGGAGATTGGCTTTGACGCTGGCGCCGCCGCGGCTGGCCTTGTTCCCACATTCGATGGATCGGAAAGCGTCCTCCTGGCAACCGGGATCCTCGGCGCAACGGTGATGCCGCACGTGATCTATCTCCACTCGGCGCTAACGCAGGGTCGGATCAATCCGCGCGACGACGACGAGCGCCGCAAGCTGCTGCGCTTCCAGCGGATCGACGTAACGGTCGCGATGGGCGTTGCCGGCGTCGTCAACTTGCTGATGCTGCTTGTCGCTGCGTCGCTCTTCTTCGGTAGCGACCTTGCTGGAACGGACACGATCGAAGGCGCCTATAGCGGCTTTGATCAGCTCGTCGGTGGTGACGCGGCTCTAGCTTTCGGGCTTGCGCTGCTGGCCTCCGGCTTCGCTAGCTCGAGCGTCGGCACCTACGCCGGACAGGTCGTTATGCAGGGATTCATAGATCGAGCGATTCCGCTCGCGCTGCGTCGCGCGATCACGATGGCTCCGGCGCTGATTATCTTGGCGATCGGCGTAAATCCAACCGACGCACTGATAATCAGCCAGGTCGTGCTGTCGTTCGGAATCCCTTTTGCACTGGTGCCGCTGGTGGTGCTGACGCGCCGCGCCGACGTGATGGGCGTGCTCGTCAACCGGCAGATCACAACGATTGCCGCATCGATCGTCGCGGCGATGATTATTTCGCTCAACCTCTTCCTAGTGGTGCAGATAGTTGTCGGCTAGCCGCGCCGCGCCGCAGCCGGGTAACCTGAGAGGCGTAATGGCACTCGCCGCTTCATTCCAAGAGGTTCTCGACTCGCTGCCCGATGACTGGTCGGATCTAGACCTCGACCTGCGGATCTTCGATGAGTCGCGCTACGTCGAAGCCGCCACCTTCCTCGTCGTCTGCAACGCCCAGCCTTACTCGCACAACGACTGGCACTGGAAGCTTCTCTGCGCGCACCGCTTTGGCCACGCCGCAGCACCACAGGCCGTCCACCGCTCGCTGCTGTTCCTCGACGAGGCCGGGATTGACGGCGAGTTCGCCGTCCGCAGCGTCCGTTCGGGCCGCGCGCCGGTCTTCGACTCGTGGGGGCGGCCGGAGAGCGTGCGAGAAGATTTCCGCCGCATCCACAACCAGTAGCAATGGCGAAGGTCATAGCTGCAGTTCCCGACCTGCTGTTTGGTTCGAAGCTGGAATCGGCGCTCACTGCAGGAGGCTTTGATTGTCAGCTGATCGCTGGCGCGGCCGCTGCCCGCGCCGCCGCCGCTAGCGCTGATCTGCTTGTCGTTGACTTAACCGACGCCGACTTCGGTGGGGTCGAACTGGTTGAAGCGATGGGGAAAGCTGGCGAGCTCGCTTCGCTGAAAACGCTCGGCTTCTACAGCCATGTTGAGCCGCAGGTAAAAGAGGCGGCGATGGCGGCCGGATTTGACCTCGTTGTGCCGCGCTCGCGGATCAACCGCGAGGGCGCCGAGCTAGCCGCGAAGCTACTCGCGGGCGCATAGACTGGGCTGGCAATGCGCCGCAGAGTCACATTCTCCCGCAACTTCACGCTTTCGCTTTCGCGCAGCTGCCAGTGCTACTGCAAGTACTGCGCCTTTAAGACGCACCAGCCGCACCTGCACACGCCCGACGAAGTAGATCGCTTCATCGAGCAGGCGGTAAGGCGCAACTCGAAGGAACTGCTGATCCTGACGGGCGAGCGGCCAGAGGCAGTTGAAGGCGTCGCCGCGCAGCTCGAAGAGCTTGGCCACGAAGACTTCACGGCCTATGTCGTCTGGGCCTGCGAGCGAGCCTTGGAGCGGGGGCTGCTGCCGCACACCAACATCGGCGTCGTGCCGCGCGAGGATTTGGAGCGGCTGCGCGCAGTGACGGCATCGCAGGGTCTGATGCTCGAATCGACGCGCGATGATCTGATTGCCCACCAAGGCTCGCCGACGAAGAGTCCGGCGCGGCGGCTTGAGCTAATCGAATGGGCCGGCGAGCTGAAGATTCCTTTCACGAGCGGCATCCTCGTCGGCATCGGTGAGTCGCACGAGGATCGCTTTGCTGCGCTTGACGCTTTGGCCGAAGTGAATGCGCGCCACGGTCACATTCAAGAGCTGATCATCCAGAACTTCGTTCCGCATGACTCCTATTACGGCGAGGATGTTGGCGAGCTGGCCGACGCCGCCGCGACTCGCTTTTGGGAGACCGGCATTGGCGAGCCGAGCGGCGCTGAGCTGCCGCAATGGGCGACCGGGGTTTCGGTCGAGGAGCTCGAGCAGCTAATCGTTTATGCGCGCGAGAACGTTCCCGGCGTTGGCGTGCAGATCCCACCGAACCTTTCCGAGCACTGGCCACGGCTGGTTGCGGCAGGAGCCACCGACCTTGGCGGCCTTTCGGCGAACGGTGATCACATCTCCCCTGAGCAGCCATTCCCGTCGCCCCACCAGGCCCGCGCGCGACTGCTCGAGGACGGCGTTGCCCTGACCGAGCGGCTCTGCGTCTACTCGAAGTACATCGGAACGGAGTGGACGGCCCCCGCCGTGCTCGACACGATCCGCGCGAA
>JBIHZY010000079.1:0-8158 GCA_044240185.1 Solirubrobacteraceae bacterium | reverse complement strand
ATCTTGTTCATCTTTACGCCCGGCGCGAGCCGGAGTTCATAGCGCGTGATGTGCGGCCCGGAGACGGTACCCACGAGCGTCGCGTCAATGCCGTGGTGACGGAGCGCCTCGAGCAGTGCATCGGAGACGCGGCTCTGATCGGTGGTGTCTGGCGCAGCGTTCTTCTTTGAACTGAGCTTCAGCAGTTTTGGGTCGGGAAGCATGAAGACGGTCGGCGCACCCGGCTCCTTCTTCTCTTGCTTCGATGACGATTTGACTGGCTTTGCTGCAACCGGAGTCGGAGCGGGCGGGGCTGGTTCGGGAGTCAGAGATTCCGGCAGCTCGTCCTGCACGACCTCGAAGGCTTCTGTCTGGTCGCTGCCGAGGTCAAAGAATTCAACACCGCCAAGGTGCTGAACCGTAGGTTCGATCCCGTCTGGCTCGGGCGGCGTAATCGCTTCCTTCTCACGGCGTCCATTGGAGAGCGCGTCGAGGCCGCGACCGATCGCCTTACCGATATCTGCAAGGCCGCTGCCACCGTGGCGGAGCACAGCGGCGATCGAGAGTCCGCTAATCAGTAGCACCGCAGCCAGGAGCAAGAAGAGCGAGAAGATGTGGCTGCCGACAGGGCCTACGAGCGTGCCAGAGCCAAGGTAGAGCAGGTCCCCCACCGCTCCACCGCGATCGCCAAACAGGACCGGGGCGATCTGAACTGTCCGCCCTGTACCGGTACCTAGGCCAAGCGTGCCGGCCGCGAGGGCGAGCGAGGCGCCCAATAGGAGGCAGAGTGAACCGATCCGGAGCGTCTGTGGCAGGCTTAGTACGGGACGGAGAATCAGCACCAGGCCACCGAGCGCGAGCAGCGGCGGGATCAGGTAAGCAACTTGTCCAAAACTCCAACGTAGGGCCGCGACGAACTGATCTCCGCCAATTCCAGCGTCGCCGCCTGAATAGAGCGGAAAAGCTATGAAAAGCGCTGCCGCGACCATCGCCAGGCCCGAAAGGTCGCGCTGACGTTGGCTGAGCTGCGGCAGCTGGAGCTGCTTAGAGGCCTTCTTTTGCGGCCGTTTACGCGGCTTTGCGGCTGCACGCGCCGGCGCCTTTCGCTTAGGCGAGCTCTTAGGGCGCGGTTTTGCTTTTGTTTTCGCAGTAGCCATTGAAGAATCTCCTTCGCGTAGGCTCTTCGACGTCAACGGCAATCTCCCTTTAGCTGCCCCATAACCAAGCTCGTACCCTCCCCAGAGCAATGTCATCACGCGCCGCTCGAGTACTAATTGTCGAAGACGACGAGGCAATCGCCGAAGTCGTCCAGCGGATGCTCCGGATCGACGGGTACAAGACCGAGATTGCCCGTGACGGTGCGGCCGGCTTGACGCTCGCAGCTAGCTTCGACCCAGATCTCGTGATCCTTGACCTCGGCCTGCCGCAGATTGACGGCACCGAGGTTGCGCGACGGCTGCGCGAGGACAGCGACGTCCCGATCCTCGTTCTCACGGCGCGCGACGCGACCGAGTCTAAAGTTGAGGGCCTCGACGCTGGAGCCGACGATTATCTCGTCAAGCCGTTCGAACGCGATGAGCTACTCGCGCGGCTTCGGTCACTATTGCGGCGCCGGCCACCGCGCGGAACGGCCAGCTTGGTCTTCGAGGATCTCGTCCTCAAGCCTGACAGCTACGAAGTGCTGCGTGGCGAGCGGCGCGTCGATCTGACGCAGCGCGAGTTCGAGCTGCTCGAATACATGATGCTGAATCAGCGTGTTGTGATCAGCCGCCAGCAGCTACTCGAGGACGTTTGGGGCTACGACCCCTTTGCCGATACGAACACGATCGAAGTCTTTGTATCGAACATCCGCCGAAAGCTCGAAGCCGAAGACGAAGCGCGCCTGCTGCACACGGTGCGTGGAGTCGGATACGTGCTCCGTGTTTGACCGCATCAGCATTCGCTGGCGCTTGGCGATCGTTTCCGCCGGCCTCACATTCGTGATCCTCTGCGCCTTCGCCGCCCTGTTCGGCTCGCTTACAAGCTCGCGCCTGCGCTCCGACTTCGTGCACGACACGGCTGATGCAGCGAGCCGTCTCCGCGAGCGCTTGACGATTACGCCGACCGCCGCGCCGGGCTTCCGGATCAGTCCACCGCTCGAGCTTTACGCAGCACCAAACAACGCCACGATCAGGCTCTTCTGGGGTGACCGCAGGAAGATGCCTGGTGGTTCAACGCCATCCGCGCCCGACCTCGGCGTTCCAATCGAACAAGGAACACGCGAAGCTAAGGGCTACCTAATCGAGACGCGCTTCACGACGTTGGCGACCGACGAAGGCGCACCGCAAAAGCTCAGCTTCCCGGTTTGGATTGAGTACGCGAGACCACTCGAGGATCTCGAACGGACGCTCAACAGGCTGCGGCTACTGCTAATTATCGGCGTCGTCATCGGCTCAGGTTTGGCCCTGCTCGGCGGCTTGGCTCTAGCGCGCCGCTCACTGCGACCAATCACCGACCTGACTGCGGCAGCGCAAGAGATTGCTCGCACGCGGGATCCTGACCGTCACGTACCGGAACCGCCGACCGACGATGAGGTGGCCGAACTAGCGCGCACGTTCGATCAGATGTTGACCTCGCTAGAGGCCTCACGCCAAGAGACTGAGGGCGCGCTACTACGCCAGCGCGAGTTCGTTGCCGACGCTTCGCACGAGCTGCGAACGCCGCTGACGAGTATCTTGGCCAACCTTGAGTTGCTCTCCGACGGGCTCGAGGGTGAGCGCAAGGAGGCCGCTAGTTCAGCGCTGCGTAGTTCCCAGCGGATGCGCCGGATCGTCGCTGACTTGCTGCTGCTGGCGCGCAGCGATGATCAACAGCCGGTCTTGCGCAAGCGCGTTGATCTGGCCCAGATCGCCCACGAAGCAACGGCTGAAGCCGCCGCCCTGACAGACGACCACAAATTGACGGTTGAAGCGGCAGCGCCGCTGGTCATCGACGGCGACCGCGATGAGCTGCACCGCCTCGTGACTAACTTGGTGGAAAACGCGATCCGCCACACACCAGCCGGTACCGCGGTTGCGGTTGCTGCGAGCCCTGCTGGCGACGACGCCCTACTGACGGTTAGCGACAACGGTCCCGGAATTGCTGCCGAGCAGCGCGTGCGCATTTTCGAGCGGTTCGTCAGGCGTTCGGGTGACCGCGGCGGTTCGACCGGACTTGGCCTCGCAATCGTGCGCACCGTCGCCGAGGCGCACGGCGGCAGCGTGAGCATCGAGGACGCGGAGCCAGGTTCGCGGTTCGTTGTGCGGTTGCCGCTCGCCGACGACGAGCCGGCCTAAACCTCGACGACGACCGGCAACACCATCGGCCGACGACGGAGCCGGTCGTATACCAACGCGGCGAGGTCGTCGTGGAGCATCTCTTGGATCACATCGATCTCGGTGACCGATTCCTTGGCGGCCCTCGCGATCGTCGCCTCCACCCCGGCCCGAACATCGTCGAGCAGATCGTTTGCCTCATCGGGGAATGGAACGCCGCGGAAGATCACCTCAGGTTCAGCCACCGACGCACCATCCTCGGCCGAGATCGTTGCGACGACGACAAAGATTCCATCGGCACTGAGCATCCGTCGATCACGCAGCGGCGCTTCGTTGACCTCGCCGAGCTCGACTCCGTCTACGAAGACCATCCCCGACTTGACCGGATCTCCGAAGCGGGCGCCCTTTGCCGTGATTTCGAGCGGTAAGCCGTTCTCGCCTTTGAAAATTCGCTCCGGCTCAATGCCGACCGCCTCAGCGAGACGCCCGTGCAGCTCGAGCCGCTGGAAGTCGCCATGGAATGGCATGACGTACTGCGGCTTTGTCAGGTTTAGCATCAGCTTGATCTCTTCGGCGTAGCCGTGGCCGGAGGCGTGGATCGGCGCGTCGCGCGGCGTCATCACGGAGCAGCCAATGTGGTAGAGCCGATCGATCGTCTCCGAAACCGCCCGTTCGTTGCCGGGCACGGGCGTTGCGCTGAAGATGACGGTGTCACCGCGGCGAAGCTGGACCTCGCGATGCTCGCTGAATGCCATCCGTCGCAGCGCACTTAGCGGCTCACCTTGCGAACCGGTGCAGATGATCACGATCTCATCATCGGGGAGGTTCTCGATCGCACGTGGTTTAACGAGCATCCCTTCGGGGAAGTCGATGTGGCCGAGCGAGCGTCCGATATTTGTGTTCTTAACCATTGAGCGGCCAACCAGCGCAACCTTTCGGCCGAGCGTTTCGGCCGCATCAACAACCTGTTGAACGCGGTGGATGTTGGAAGCGAAACAGGTCACGATGATCCGTCCCTCGCAGCCGGCGAAGGCTTGTTCGAGATGCGGCCCAACGCCAGCTTCGCTCTCTGAATAGCCGGGACGGTCGGCGTTAGTGGAGTCGCCACAAAGCAGCAGCAGCCCGTCGGCGCCGAGCTGTGCGAGCCGCCCGAAATCAGCCGGGCGACGATCGACCGGTGTTTGATCGAACTTGTAGTCGCCGGTGATCAGCATCGTCCCAGCTTCGGTAGTAATCGCGACGGCCATCGCGTCGGGAATCGAATGCGTCATCTGGATTAGCTCAACCGTGAATGGCCCCAGCTCGATCTCGTCGCCGGGACGAACGTCTTCAATCTCGATCTCCTTGATCTTGTGCTCATCGAGCTTCGAACGCGCCATCGCCATTGTCAGCGGTGCGCCGAAGAGCGGTGGCAGCTCTCCCTCTGCCCGCATCTCACGCAACATCCACGGCAAAGCGCCGAGGTGATCCTCGTGGCCGTGTGTGATGACGATTGCTTCGATGTCGTCAACGCGCCCTTCGAGGTACGAAAAGTCTGGTAGCACGAGGTCGATGCCGACCATTTCGGCGGTCGGAAAACGAACCCCGCAGTCGACGATCAGCAGCTTGCCGTCAAATTCAATGACGGTCATGTTCTTTCCAATTTCTCCGAGCCCGCCAAGCGGCAGCACTCGCAATGTTTGATCGGCCATCAGCGGCCATCTCCTTCTAGTAATCCAAGATTGGTTAATGCCGCCGCAACGACGGCTCGTTCTTCGGCGCTGGCCTCGACGAGCGGAAGGCGCAGCGGTCCGGATGGGAGGCCAAGCAGCGAGAGTGCCGCCTTGACCGGGATTGGGTTCGTCGTAACGCCGAGCGCTGCATAGATCTCAGCCAAGCTGGCATCTAGCTCACCGCGCAGCTCCGGCTGCTCGACCATCTGCCGCATCTGAGGCCCGACGACGTGGCTCGCGACAAGGATGCCTCCGAGCCCACCGAGATCGAGCACTTCGGCCAGCATGTCGTCGTTACCGGCGTAAAGGCCAAGACCGTCGACCTGCGCAACGTCGTCTGGGTTGGCCTGCTTAACGAACTCAATCTGGTCGAGCTGTGCAAGCTCAGCGAGAAACTCGTTCGGAAGATTGGTTCCCGTGCGAGTAGGGATGTTGTAGAGGATGATCGGCTTGTCTGTGGCCTTTACGACCTCTTCGTAGTGGGCGACGATGCCGCGACGATTCGGCCGGTTGTAATAAGGCGTGACCGAGAGAATCGCGTCTGCGCCGAGCTCGGTTGAGCGCTCCGTCATCACGACTGCGTGACGCGTGTCGTTAGAACCGGCGCCAGCAATGATCGATGTTCCCTCTGGCCGGTTAGCGACCGCGAGTTCGATCAACGCGAGGTGTTCATCGGTAGAGAGCGTCGCCGCTTCCCCTGTTGTGCCGCAGATGACGAACCCGTCAGAGCCGTTTGCCGCGAGGTAGGAGAGCAATTCAACGAAGCCGGCCTCGTCAACGTTTCCCTGCTGATCGAAGGGCGTGACGATCGCCGTGATGATTGAACCCAGAGCGGTGGTCACAACAGGTTCTCAAGACCGACGACCGGCGAGCTAGGCAGCTCACCAACGCGGCGAATCGCGAGCAGCACCCCGGGCATAAACGAAGAACGGTCGAGCGCGTCGTGACGAATCGTCAGCGTCTCCCCCGTGCCGCCGAGAATTACTTCCTGGTGGGCGACGAGGCCTGGCAGGCGAACCGAGTGGATCGGGACATCCTTGCCACTGGAAGCTTTCATCAATTCAGCAGTTCGAGCAGCAGTCCCGCTCGGGCTGTCGAGCTTCTTGTCGTGGTGGAGTTCGACGATCTCAGCCGATGGCATCAGCGCTGCGGCTTCGGCGGCAAAGCGCATCATCAGCACGGCGCCGATCGCGAAGTTTGGGGCAACCAGCACGTTCGCACCGTTGAGGCCGTCCAACTCAGCGAGGTCAAATCCTGTCGTTCCAATAACCACGTGGACGCCGGCAGCAACCGCCTCACGGGCGTTCGGGAGCGCGCTCTCGGGCTGCGTGAAGTCAACCAGCACGTCGGCGTCGGCAAGCACCTCGGCCACGGCCGTGCCCAACGCTGGGTCGGCGCGCCCGGCGAGCGTCATCCCGTCGGCTCCCTCAACCGCTTCGCAGACCGCCGTGCCCATTCGGCCGGCGGCCCCGGCAACGGCGACCCTGATTGGGTCTGCTGATGCCGGTCCGTCGTTACTCATGCCGATCCCTTAGTCACGGTCGCGGCCACCGCGGCGATGGCGGGGACGATCCGAACCGCCACCGTCGCCGCCGCTGCGTTCACGGCGCTGCCCGCCGCCGCCACCACCACCAGAGGTTGCCGCAGCCAGTTCGTCGGCGCTCTTGCCAGCAATCGATGGGTCGTCCGCTAGGCGAAGGCCAATCCGGCCACGCTCGCGGTCAACTTCGACGACGCGGACCTGAATCTCATCGCCGCGGGAGAGGACGTCATCGACATTCTCAACACGCTCACCTGGTGAGACGTTCGAGATGTGGAGCAGTCCATCCGTTCCCTTGGCAAGTTCAATGAAGGCGCCGAAGGTAGTCGTCTTGACAACCTTCCCGGTGAACTCGTCACCGACTTCGACCTCCTTCATCATCGTCGTGATGCGATCGCGCAGTGCTTCTCCGAGCTCACCGTTCGATGAGTAGATCAGCACCTGACCTTCGTCGTTGACGTCGATCTGCGACTCGAACTCTTCGGCTAGGCCGCGAATCGTTTCGCCGCCCTTGCCGATCAGCATGCCGATCTGCGACGGGTCGATCTGAATCTGAATGATCCGTGGCGCGTAAGGAGACATCTCCTCGCTCGGGCTTGAGATAACGGCATCCATCTGACCGAGAATGTTGAGGCGGGCCTCCTTGGCCTGCGTCAAAGCGTCCTTGAGGATCTCGAAGGTCACTCCCGTGATCTTGATGTCCATCTGCAGCGCGGTGATCCCCTCGGTCGTACCTGCAACCTTGAAGTCCATGTCGCCGAGGTGATCCTCAACGCCAGCGATGTCGGTCAGGACGATGTAATCGTCACCTTCCTTGATCAGGCCCATCGCGATACCGGCCACAGGCGCCTTGATCGGCACACCTGCCTGCATCAGCGAGAGCGATGATCCGCAGACCGAAGCCATCGACGATGAACCGTTCGACTCAAGGATGTCTGAGACGACGCGGATCGTGTACGGGAAGGTCTCAGTGTCAGGGACAACCGGAACCAGCGCCCGCTCAGCGAGCGCACCGTGACCGATGTCGCGACGCTTAGGGCCACGCATGAAGCCTGCTTCACCAACCGAGAATGGCGGGAAGTTGTAGTGGTGCCAGTAGAAGCGATTCTTTTCCAGCCCAAGCGTGTCGAGCCGCATCTCTTCCTTCAGCGTGCCTAGCGTGGCGATTGAAAGCGCCTGCGTCTGGCCGCGCGTGAAGAGCGCTGAACCGTGCGTACGTGGAGTAACGCCGACTTCGATCGAGATGTCGCGGATCTCCTGCGCACCGCGCCCGTCGGGGCGCTTCTTCTCAACTGCGATGCGGTTACGGATCGTCGCCTTCTCAAGCTTCGAGAAGATCGTCTGCGCAGTTGCCTTCTTGGCCGAATAATCGGCGTCGTCAGCGCTGCCGGCATATTCGGCAACGATGGCGTCGCAGACCGCGTTGCTGGCGTCTTGACGGGCAAGCTTGTCTTCGACCTGAGTTGCGGCGTCAAGGTCAGCGCCGTGCGAAGCACGAACCTTCTCCACCAGCGACTCGTCGAGGCTCGGTGCCTCGAAGACGATCTTCTCGCGGCCAGCCTTCTCGCGCAGCTCGTGCTGCAGCGCGCAAAGCTTCTTGATCTCGCCGTGTGCAATGTCGAGCGCGTCGAGGA
>JBIHZY010000078.1:0-8182 GCA_044240185.1 Solirubrobacteraceae bacterium | reverse complement strand
AGTTAAGATTCGCGTAGCTAGCGTTCGCATTGGTGAGGGTTGCATTCGACACGGCCGAGCCGGTTAGGTTCGCGTACATCAAGCGGGCGTTGGTCAGAGTCGCGGCGGCCAGGTTTGCGTAGCTCATATCGGCGTAAATCAGGTTCGCGCCGAATAGGTTCGCGCCCTGGCAGTTCGGTGAGCAGCCCGGGGTCGCTGATGTGTTAGCGCCCTTCTTTTTTGGTGCTGTGTAGTGATGAAGCTTCGCGCCTCTGAGGTTCGCTCCGTGCAGGTCAGCTCCGCGCAGGTCCGCCTTGCGCAGGTCTGAGTAGCTTAAGTCGGCATTGCGTAGGTTCGCTTTGCGAAGGTTGATGTTATGGAGCACGCTGTGATGTAACACAGCGCCGCGCAGATCTTTGCCGCTCAGGTTCTTGTGATGGCAGACAGTGTGATGCTTAATCACGCAGCCCTTGACGGCGCGGGCCTCAGCAACCCCCGACACAAGGACGCACGCCGACACAGCAACAACTAGAACCCGCAGAAGAGAACGCATTGCGGAAAGATACGAAATCCGCCGGGCCGGTGCGTGGGTACACCCAGTGAGCCCGGTCTGCCTTCCCGTTACCACTCTGTTGCCACTTTGGCCTTCGGGAGCCGCGAAACGTAGAGCCGGAGAGGGGATTCGAACCCCTGACCCCCTGTTTACAAGACAGGTGCTCTGACCAGCTGAGCTACTCCGGCGCGGATCGCCAGTCTACGCGTCAGTCGCGTTCGACCGGCGGCATCACTGCGCCGATGATCCAGAACAGCGGGATGAAGATGCCGATGATGAACATGATCCAGTGGCCCTTGCGCAGGCTTGTAATGCCGAGGACGACAAGCAGGACGAAGTAGACGACTGCGAGAAGGCCCCAAACTGGGCCGCTGACGGCGAGGATCATTACTAACTCTCCATTCGTTGGTTACTGACCGGAGAAGCCTACTCGGCGGACGGGCGGTTCAAGGCGCGTTCGGCCTCGCCGAGCACGAAACCGAACAGCAGGTGACGCCACGTTGCCTGTGCAAACGCTGCGCCACTTCCGCTGAGCTTCGGAAGCTCGTCACGCGCCGGGTGGAAGCGTTCGCTTAGGCCAACCGCCGGCCATGAGGCGAGGTGTTCTGCCATTCCGGCGGCCGGACCCTTGAGCGCTGGCGGCAGCGGAACGTGGGGCGCAACGTTGGCATAGACGGCGCCAAAGAGGGCTCCATTTGCCAGGTGCATCACGGCGCCGATCGGCCGCCAGGCGGGCCCGCGCGTTACGGCCTTGCCGAGCAGCTCGGTGTCGTCGTAGGGAACGCCGAAGATTCGCATGTCAATTGGCTGCTGAAGCGCCCAGATGCCGGTGGCGATCGCTCCGGCCAGTGCGCCGCGTAAGGTTCGGTTTAGGTCAATTTGCATTGCCCTGAAGGTACAAAAGGTGGTGTAACCATGTGCGCCGGGATTGGTAACGAAGGTATGGAACGGGAGAAGCTGCTTGAAAAGGCTGGCGGCCACGGCGTCAATCGCGTCGTATTTCGCGTCGTGCGCTTCTTCTTCCTACCGTTCTTCCGCAGCTACTTCCGCCTCAGCACGCTTGGCCGCGAACACGTGCCAAAGAGCGGCGCCACGATCTACGCCTGCAACCATCGCTCGTTCCTTGATCCGTTCGTAATCAGTGCGCTTGGCCGCAGGCCGCTCTACTTCGTTGCCAAACGTGAGCTGTTCGAGAAGAACCGCCTCCAAACTTGGTTCCTCAACAGCCTCGGCGCCTTCCCGATCGATCGCGGCCATGGCGATAACGACTCGATGGAGACGGCGCTACGAATCCTTGCCCGCGGCGACGGCGTGATGATCTTTGTTGAAGGCACTCGCGTGCGGCCCGGCCCGCTCGGCCATCCGCGCAGCGGCGTTGGGCGCCTTGCGCTCGAGAGCGGAGCACCGGTTGTTCCCGTCGCAGTGATCGGAACTGAGAACGTCCGCCGCGGCTGGAAGATCTACCCGCGCAAGGTGACCGTCCGTGCTGGCGCGCCGCTGACCTTCCCGCAGGTCGAAGACCCTTCGCACGAGCTTGCCAAATCGGTCGCTGAGCGTGTCTGGCCCTGCGTTGAGATGCAGTGGGAGTGGCTCGGGGGAACGGTGCCGCTGCGGCGCGTGGCAATAGTTGGCGCTGGCGGCTGGGGGACGAGCCTGGCGGTTGCGCTGGCGCGAGCCGGCGTCTCTGTTGAACTTGGAGCGCGCAGCGCGCAGCAGGCGAGCGAGATTGCCGCCGCGCGCGTCAACGAGCGCTACCTGCCGGGGGTCGAGCTGGACGCGGCGATCAGCGTGACCGAAGCAGCGAAGATCGATCTTGAGCACGCTGACGCCGTCGTCTTAGCAGTGCCGACCGGTGACCTTCCGGCCGTGATCGGCGAGATGGCGCCAAGGCTCGGCGCGGCCACCGGCGTTGTCATCACCTCGAAGGGGCTCGTGCCGCCATCAGGTGAACTGCCCACCGCCTACTGCGCAGCACGGATTGGTGCTCGCCCTATCGCCTGCCTCGGCGGCCCCGGTCATGCCGCCGACGCGCTCGAGCACGGCGCCGCGCTAGTGATCGCAGGAGAGGACAAAGACTTCCTCGCCCAGCTTCGCCGCGCCTTCGCCGATGCCAACTTTGATGTGACCTTGACCGCTGACGTAACCGGCGTGGAGCTGGCTGGCGTGGCCACCAACGCAGCCGTGCTGGCGGCGACGACCGCCAGCGTTGCCGGGCCGAACGCCGCAGGCGCCGCGGCTGGCAAGGTCTTCTCGGAGGTTGCCAGCTACGCCGAGCAGCTCGGCAGCAAGCCCGAAAGTTGGACTGGGCTGGCCGGGGTGGGCGATCTCGTTGCGTCGGTCGTTGCCGCGGGCGGCCGCAATCGCCGCGCCGGGGAGATGCTCGCCGCCGGGGTCTCAGCGCAGGAGATCCGGCCTGAGATTGGCCAAGTCGCTGAGGCGCTTGATTCGTTGCCGCTGCTGGTCGAGGCGCTCGATCGCGCTCACGTGCGAGCGCCGGCAATCAACGCGCTCGCCGAGGTAGTCGCCGGCCAGAGCGACGCAGCAAGCTTTGCCGAGTCGATCATCGAACCGCGCCGAGTTGTCGGCGCACGCGTCGTCTAAGGCGCGCGGGTAGGCTCTGATGCGTGGAAAAGGAGGAGCTAGACCGCCGCTTCAGCGACTGCTACCGCGATCATCTTCGCGACGTCTACTCCTACTCGTACTACCGCGTTGGCAACCATCACGACGCCGAGGATCTAACCGAGCAGACCTTTCTTCAGGCCTACCGGCACTTCGAGAAGGCGCTGGCGGAATCGGATGGCAGGCCGCTGCGCCCGTGGCTAATTCGTATCGCCCACAATCTGGCCGCCAACCTCTACCGCGACCGCTCGCGCAAACCGCAGACGAACATCGACGCGATTGCAGAACCGGGCGCGCTGCACACGACCGAGCAACTAGTGGAGGGGCGCGACGAGCTGAGGCGGATTCTCGATTCGGTCGAGGAGCTGCCGGACGACCGCCGCGAAGCGCTGATCATGCGCTTTGCGCTGGGAATGAACAACAAGGAGATCGGCCACGCGCTGGGTCGCAGCGAGGGTGCAACGAAGGTACTTCTGCATCGCGCGATCAAACAGCTCGAAACTCTCGTCGGCGAACCGCAGGAGGCATGAGCAGATGAGCAGCCAGCCAAACCGGATCGATCTTGAAGCGCTGCTGGCGCAGGCGCTGGCGCCGGTAGATCCTCCCGACCATTTGATGAGCGACCTTGAAGATCGACTGAACCGAATCTCGGGGATTGCGGCTGATGAACTTGACGCATGGGAGGCTGGCGCCTTTCATGACCCCCGCACCTGGGTGAGGCCAGCAGCGGCGCTGGCTATTGGCACTGCCGCGGCCGGCGCAGCAGCGGTGCTCGGCGTGCGGCGCCAGCGCAGCCGCCAGCAGAGCGCGGCAGCGGGGCCTGTCGTCTTCGCCCGCAAGGCGATTGACACGATTGGTAGCGAAGTAACGCGGCGCCTTGGCAGCTAGCCTCAACCCGTAGGCTAAGTAGCTAGTTACTGTCGCTCGGCGCGACCAACGGACGATCGCGATTACTTCCACCACAACCACCTGCTACCGCCATTCCTCGCGTGAGACTGCGGTCTCGTGCTCGGGCTGCGGCAAGCCGATCTGCACCGACTGCATGACGCCAAGCCCGGTCGGGATGCGCTGCCCTGACTGCGCCACGCAGAGCGGCAAGGCGGTACGCCTGCCGGTGCTTAGCGGCCAGTCGGATAAGCCGGTTGTAACTCTTACTCTGATCAGCCTCTGCCTGATTGGTTACCTGCTCTCAGGCGGTTTTCCATTCGGCACAGGGCAGAACCAGCTCTTTGGCGAGGGCGCGCTGGCGGCAGCCCCGATCGGGGCCGGCGGGCAGTACTGGCGGCTCGTAACTTCCGGCTTCCTTCACGCCGGGCTGATGCACCTCGCCTTCAACATGATTCTGCTCTGGTTCATCGGCTCGCAGATGGAACCCCAGCTCGGCCGGGCCCGCTTCCTCACGCTTTACGTCGTCTCGCTGCTGGGCGGCTCGTTCGGCGCGCTGCTGCTAACGCCAAACTCAGTGAGCGTCGGCGCATCGGGCGCGATCTTCGGCCTGATGGGCGCCGCCTCGGCGATTATCTACGCCCGCGGCGGCAACCCGCTGCAGAGCGGGATCGGGATGCTGCTGGTCTTCAACCTCGTCTTCAGCTTTGTGCTTTCAAACGTTTCGATCGGCGGCCACCTTGGGGGGCTCGCGGCCGGGGCGCTTGCCGGCGGAGCGTTTGTGATGGCTGAGAAGCGCGGCCAGCCATTGCTCGGCTGGGCCGCCTGCGCGGGAATTGCCGCAGTGGCAGTTGTTGGGTCGCTGGTCTTGGCTGCGGCGGCCACGCCCAGCTTTATCGGCTAGCTCGCAGAGCGCCCAAGCTTGTCGGCGGCCAGCATCGCCGCTTTGATCGCGTCGGCGCGAACCTCGAACGGTTCGTGGTGGCAGGTTTCTCCAGGCGCGACGGTCGTCTCAGCGATCAGAGCCAGCGCATCCTCGTCGCTTGAATCAACTCCAACCTCGGCCAGTGTGATCGGCAGGCCGACCGTTCGCTGGAACTCAATGATCATGTCGATCTCACTCTGCGGCTGACCTTCGAGAATCAGTTGAGTGATCAGGCCAAAGGCGACCTTCTCGCCGTGGTAATAAGCGTTGGCGGAGGCGACGGCGCTCATCCCGTTGTAAACCGAATGCGCGACCGCGAGCCCACCACTCTCAAAGCCGAGGCCAGAGAGCAGCGTGTTCGCTTCGATCAGCCGTTCCAAGGCCGGCGTTACCTCTTGCGCGTCGATCGCGGCGCAGGCGGCAGGACCGTCGGCGAGCAGGATCTCGGCACAAAGTTTGGCCAGGCCGGTGCCGGTTGCCGTTGGCAGCCCACCGAGCTGGTTCGGCGCGCCGGACTCGCTGACGGTGCGCGCCTCGAACCAAGTTGCGATTGCGTCGCCAATGCCGGAGACCAGTTGACGCTTCGGTGAGCGGGCAATTACTTCGCTGTCAACCAGGACCAGCGCCGGGTGCTGGGCGTAGAAGCGGTACTCGTCGACGGTGTCGTCTTCGTTGTAGATCACTGATAGCGCGCTGCAGGGGGCGTCGGTCGAAGCAAGCGTGGGTGTTTGGATCGTCGGCAGGCCGAGTGCGTCGGCGGCGCCACGTCCCGCGTCGCTCGCCTTGCCTCCTCCGGCTGAGACGACTGCGACGACCTCGTTCGCGCGGCCAACTTCGGTTAAGCGCGCGATCTCGGCGAGCGTGCACTGGCCTGCGAACCGCTCGACAATCGGCTGCAGCCCGTGGGCAGGAAGAGTTTCGTTCCAGATCGGCGCGAGCTGCGCCATGGCGTGGCTTCCGGCGACGAACAGGATCGGCCCCTGCAGGCCAAGTCGCTCTAACTCTGCAGCTAAGTCGTGCGTCGCGCCCGGCCCCTGCACATAACGTCCAGGGCTTGCGAAGACCGCCAACGGCCGCTGCGTGTTCGTTTGGGGAGAACCACCAGCCATCGGCCGTAGATTACGGGCAGCGTCGGTGATGTCAAAAAGGGCTCTACAATCGCGCCATGGATCGACTAGAGAACGACGTAATCGAAACAGCAATCGCCGACGGTGAGTGGCGCAACGAGGACGGCGGCATCGTCCGCGACTTCTCGCTGCCCAACTTTGAGTCGGCAATCCAGTTCGTCCACAGCGTCGCTGGAGTCGCCGAGGTGGCCAACCATCACCCCGACATTCTCGTCCATCAGTGGAACCAGGTACGGATCACCTGCTCGACTCACTCCGAGGGCGGCGTCACCGACGCAGACCTCGCATTGGCCAAACAGATCGACGAGCTGGCCTAACTATCGCTTTTCCGGCCCCGTGGCCGGTAGAGTGCGAGTTGATCATTAGTGCCTGACGACCTCCCGCGAAGTACCTCCCCACAGGTCCCGACGCGATGACCGCGCTGCTTATTGCCGCGATCTTCGTGCTGATAGCCGCCAACGGCTTCTTCGTTGCCGCGGAGTTCGCGCTGGTGCGCTCTAACAGTGGCCGCCTTCAGGCTGAGGCCAAGGAGGGCGTTCGCGGCGCCGCCCGCGCAGCAGCGCAGCGGGACGACCTTAGCCAGTACCTCTCAGCCTGCCAGTTTGGCATTACGCTTGCCTCGCTCGGTATCGGTTTCCTCGGTGAACCAGCGATCGCGACGTTGCTCGAGCCGCTGCTCGGCGGCCCACTCGCGCACGGCGCAGCGGTCGCGGCTTCGGTTGCGATCGCCTACATCCTCGTCACCTCGCTGCACGTGACCGCCGGCGAGCAGATCCCGAAGATGTTCGCGATCGTCAAGGCCGAGCGCGTTGCCAAGGCCTGCTCTCGCCCGCTCAGCATCTTCGAGATCGTGATGCGCCCATTCATCGCCGCGCTCAACGGCGCCTCAAATGCCGTGCTGCGGCTAATGCGGATCGATCCGCAAGCCAGCCTTGACGAAGGCGGCACGCCAGACGATTTCAAGCTGCTGATCTCACAGGCTCAGATCGGCGGCAAGCTCGACCCAGGCGAGGCGACGATGCTGGCCGGCGTCTTCCACCTCCACGAGCAGCAGGCGCGCCAGGTGATGACGCCGATCCCGGCGGTTGTGACCGTCGACGTGACTGACACTGTTGAGACGGCGCTGCGCAGCTGCGTTAGCTCCGGCCACACGCGGCTTGTCGTGACCGAGGACCGCAGCGCCGAGCACGTGCGCGGCACCGTTCACGCCAACACGCTGATCGCGCTCTACCTCGAAGCGGGCGCAGAGGCCTCGATTGAGCCGCTCGTACGTGACGCGGTAATCGTCCCGGAGACAAAGCCGCTCGATGACCTTCTTGCCGACCTTCAGCGCCAGCGCTCGTCGCTCGCGGTAGTGATCGACGAGTACGGCCGCACGGCCGGGCTGGTGACGATTGAAGACATCATTGAGGAGGTCGTCGGTGAGATCGACGACGAGACCGACCCGACTTCGCGGTCGGTTCGCAAACTCGCCAGCGGCGGATGGTCGGTCAGCGGCCACGTCCCAATCTCCGACCTGCCCGACTTTGGCATCAACCTGCCGGCCGACAGCGACGCTTACAACTCAGTCGGCGGCCTCGTCTTCCATGAGATTGGCCGGATGCCGCAGCGCGGCGACACGGTAACCGTTGAGGGTTATCGCCTGCGCGTCGAGTCGGTGCGCGAGAACCGCATCACGGCCGTTCGCATCAGGCCGATCGTCGAACAGCCTTAAGGCCAGAAAAGTGGCCGGCCCGCTGGGGGAGCGGACCGGCCGGTCAATCTGGGAGGAGGAACATTCAATGAAGAACGTTCTGCTCTGCAGAGTGACCGAAGAGTCTGAACGCTGTCTAAAGAAACAGTGACCGAGTTGTAACCCCGTGTTGCGGCTTAGTAATCGTAGAAGCCGCGGCCACTCTTGCGACCGAGCGCGCCTTCGGCGATCAGAGCCTGCACGCGGGCTGGTGCGGGCGAGCCGATCTCGTCGCCGATTGCGGCCGAAACGTCAAGGCCAACGAAGTCAAGTAGCGCGAGCGGCCCCATCGGGTGGCCGGCGCCGAGCTTCATCGCCTCGTCAACATCGGCTGGATCCATCCCCGTCTGGTCGAGGAACTC
>JBIHZY010000077.1:0-8185 GCA_044240185.1 Solirubrobacteraceae bacterium | reverse complement strand
GCTGCCAAGCGGCTCAGCGCCGACGTCGTCAACTTCAGCGCCTCGGGCTCGTCAACCGAGAAGGGCGAGTCGCTCAAGGACACCGTTAAGACGCTGAGCGCGCACAGGCCGGACGCAATCGTCGTGCGCTGCCCCTGGGCCGGAGCGCCGGCTCTGGTTGCGGAGTGGACCGACGCCGCGATCATCAACGCCGGCGACGGTAAGCACGAACATCCAACGCAAGCCCTGCTCGACATCTACACACTCACACGCCGCCTCGGCTCGCTCGACGGCGTCAAGATTTGGGTCGTTGGCGACGTGCTCCATTCGCGAGTCGCCCGCTCCAACATTCTCGGTTTTCAGAAGATGGGGGCGCAGGTAACGGTTGCCGGACCGCCGACGCTGCTTCCACGCGACATCGAAGCGATGGGCGTAGAGGTCCGCTACTCGCTAGATGACCTGCACGAAGCTGACGTGGTCTACGCGCTGCGGATGCAGAACGAACGGATGCAGCAGGCCTACCTGCCGAGCATGCGCGAATACGCTTCGCTCTTCCAGATCGACGAGCGCAGGCTCGGGGCTCGCTCACTGCTGATGCACCCAGGTCCGGTCAACCGCGGAGTAGAGCTCTCCGATGAGGTCGTTGATTGCGCACAGTCTCTGATCCTCGAGCAGGTTGCTGCCGGCGTCGTCGTGCGGATGGCTGTCCTCTTCGAGCTCCTTGCCGCCTCGCGGGCCTTTGACCCAGTGCCGGAGCACCAGTCGGCATGACCCGTCGCAAAGAGCAGCTACTCGTTCGCGGCACGGCGGCTGAAGCCGACCTGATAATTACCGGTGCGCACCTAATTGATCCGCGCGCAGGGCTTGACGGCGTCTTCGATGTTGTCGTCAGCGACGGTCAGCTCGCTGAGATCGGCGCCGCGGGCACGCTCACTGCCGGTCCTGACGCAGAGAAGATTGATGGCAGCGGCTTCCATCTCTTTCCGGCCTTCGTCGATCCGCACATTCACCTTCGCACTCCAGGCCATGAGCACAAGGAAGACATTGAGACAGGCACTCGCTCGGCGGCCGCCGGTGGCTTCTGCGCCGTGCTGGCAATGCCAAATACCGATCCGGTAGTTGACTCGGCGTCGGTGTTGCGTTCTCTGCGCGAGGCGGCCCGCCGTGAGGCGCGCGTGCCGGTCGGCTTCTTGGCCGCGATCACCGTCGGGCTCGACGGTGAGGAGCTGACCGCGATGTCAGAGCTACGCGCCGCAGGCGCTGCTGGCTTCACCGACGACGGAATGCCTGTTGAATCGGCCGGGATGTTGCGCAAGGCGCTGCAATACCAGCAGATGTCGGGCGGCGTGCTCGCGCTGCACGAAGAAGATCACTCGCTATCGGCTGGAGGATCGATGAACGAGGGCGCCGTTAGCGCCGTTCTCGGTATCGGCGGGATTCCAAGCACCAGTGAATCGACGATGGTCTCTCGCGACGCGGCGCTGGCTGGATACGAAGGCGGCACGGTGCACATGCAGCACCTCAGCTGCGCCGAGTCGGTCGAGGCGATCCGTGAGGCGAAGCGGCTCGGCTACAACGTCACGACCGAAGTCAGCCCACACCACCTCTGCTTCACCGAAGACGAGGTGCGCACGCTCGACACGCGGATGAAGATGAACCCGCCGCTGCGGACAGAAGCCGACCGCCAGGCGCTGATCGCTGGCCTGATCGACGGAACGATCGACTGCATCGCGACCGACCACGCGCCCCACAGCGCGCATGAGAAGGAGGTGCCGTTTGAGCAGGCCCCGATGGGCACAACCGGCCTCGAGAGCTCATTCGCTGCCTGTTACACCGAGCTTGTCCGCAGCGGCCTGATGAGCATCGAGATGCTGATCGAGAAGATGACCTGCGGCGGCGCGATCTTCGGCCTCCAGATTCCACAGATGACGATCGGCGAGAGCGCAAACCTAGTGCTCGTCGATCTTGAGCAGGAGTGGCGCGTCGGCGAGGACGGTTACGAAAGTCGCTCTGAGAACTGCGCCTTCGGCGGCCGCTCGCTCTATGGGCGCGTGCTGCTGACGGTCGCAGACGGCGCCGTTGCTTACCGTCAGCGCAGTTTCGCGCTTAGCGCCGCGCCGGATCTCGATGAGGCCGCTCAGTGAAGGTCGCGCGGCTCGAAGCAGATCGGGCCGCATTGCTCGTCGTTGATATTCAAGAGGCCTTCCGGGGCGTCATTCCTGGCGCTGACGCGATCACCGCGCGCACGCAGATCCTTGCGCGCGCTGCGACGCTGCTTGGGCTTCCGATCATCGTCAGCGAGCAGTACCCGAAGGGGCTCGGCAAGACGGTGGCTGAGCTCGACGAGGTACTGGCCGGCGCGACGGTGCTGGAGAAGACAACCTTCTCGGCCGCGCACGCCGACGGCTTCACGCTAGGTGGCCGCGATCAAGTGATCGTCTGTGGCACGGAAACGCACATCTGTGTTGCCCAGAGCGTGCTCGACCTGCTCGCGGCAGACGCTGAAGTGTGGCTTGCCTGCGATGCGCTCGGTTCTCGCAGCCCCGACGACCGCGCGCTCGCGATTCAGCGCCTCGCACTCGCTGGCGCTGTGCCGTCGAGCACCGAATCGATCTGTTTCGAACTTATGAAGGACGCAAAGAATCCACACTTCAAAGAGATCCAGGGGCTAATCAAGTGAGTAGAGAAGGTTTCGTCCTACTAGAGGACGGCACACGTTTCGACGGAAAACTATGCGGAGCATCGAGCGGCTCGGTCGGAGAGGTTGTATTCACGACCGCGATGGGCGGCTATCAAGAGTCGGTCACGGATCCGTCATTCGCCGGCCAAGTCTTGACCTTCACGGTGCCGCACGTAGGCAACTACGGCGTTAGTCAACAGGCGATGGAGAGCGACCGCATTCATGTCCGCGGGGTTGTGATGCGCGCCGCCGACAATTCATCTGACGCGCCGACCGCCGATCAAGGCTGGCTCGATTGGCTCGAAGCAAGCGGCATTCCGGCGATCACCGAGGTAGATACGCGCGGGCTGGTGCGCCACCTGCGCAGTCGCGGCGCGATGCGCGGTGGCATCTTCGCCAGCGCCGACGCAGGCACTGCAGCGGCGACGGTCGAAGCGGAGCCACCAATGGACGGGCAGAACCTCGCAGCGGAGGTCGGGCCTTCGCAGCTAATCCGCCATGGCGAAAGTAACTCCGGCCCGCGCGTCGCGGCGATCGACACCGGAATCAAGATGTCGATTGTCAATCAGTTGGTCGAGCGCGGTGTGCGTCTGGACCTCCACCCATGCAATGTCAGCGCAGAGGAGCTCCTTGCCGACGACCCCGATGCGATTTTCCTCGCGAACGGCCCCGGCGACCCTGCTGCGCTAGACGGTGTTGTCGAGACCGTCCGCGGCGTGCTCGGTAAGAAGCCGGTGTTCGGGATCTGCCTAGGCCATCAGCTCTGCTGCCGAGCACTCGGCCTTGAGACCTTCAAGCTGCCTTTTGGCCATCGCGGGGTCAATCACCCGGTTAAGGATTTGCGGACTGGGAAGATCGAGATTACGTCGCAGAACCATGGCTTCGCCGTAGCCGCGCCTGATGGAGGCTTGCGCGTCGAAACCGACGAGCCGATCCGCTGGGAGACAGATTTCGGCGCCGCCGAACTCAGCCACGTGAACCTTTATGACCGAACCGTTGAAGGGTTGACGCTGCTCGATGTTCCCGGCTCCACCGTTCAGTACCACCCGGAGGCGGGCCCGGGCCCGCACGATGCACGCCACCTCTTCGATGAGTTCGTCGAGCGAATCACGAAGGCGGCCGCCTGATGCCGCGGCGCGACGACATCCAGAAGATTCTCGTAATCGGCTCCGGCCCGATTGTGATCGGCCAGGCCGCTGAGTTCGATTACTCCGGCGTCCAGGCCTGCAAGGTGCTGCGCGAAGAGGGCTACGAGATCGTTCTCGTCAACTCCAACCCAGCGACGATCATGACCGACCCCGAGTTCGCTGACGCAACCTACGTGGAGCCGCTACTTCCCGGGCCTGTTGCCGCCGTGATCGAGAAGGAACGCCCTGACGCGCTGCTGCCAACGCTCGGCGGTCAGACGGCGCTGAACCTGGCCAAGGCTTTGGCGGAAGACGGAACTTTGGAACGCTTCGGCGTTGAGCTGATCGGCGCCGATTACGAAGCAATCGACCGCGCCGAGGATCGTGAACGGTTCGCCGAAACGATGGCCGAAGCAGGGCTGAAGATGCCGCGCAGTGCGATTGCGACGACGGTTGAAGAAGCAATCGAAGCGCTGAGCGACATTGGCCTGCCGGCAATCGTGCGCCCGGCATTCACGCTCGGCGGGCGCGGGGGAGGTATTGCCCGCGACGAGGCCGAGTACCGCTCGATCGTCGCCCGCGGGATCGAGGCCTCGCCGATCGGCCAGGTCTTGCTCGATCAGTCGGTGCTTGGCTGGGGCGAATTCGAGCTTGAGGTGATGCGCGACCGCGACGACAACTGCGTAATCGTCTGTTCGATCGAAAACATCGATCCAATGGGTGTTCATACCGGCGATTCGTTGACCGTTGCCCCGCAGCAGTCGCTGACTGACGCGCTCTACCAGCAGCTCCGTGACCAGGCTTTGATCGTGATCCGTGCCGTTGGCGTTGAGACCGGCGGCTCGAACGTTCAGTTCGCCGTTAACCCGGCAACCGAAGAGATTCTCGTGATCGAGATGAACCCACGCGTTTCGCGCTCCTCGGCGCTGGCCTCAAAAGCGACCGGGTTCCCGATCGCCAAGATCGCAGCGCGGCTCGCGGTCGGCTACACGCTCGACGAGATTCCCAACGACATCACGCAGGTCACGCCAGCGAGCTTCGAACCAACGATCGACTACGTCGTCGTCAAGTGGCCACGTTTCGCCTTCGAGAAGTTTCCCGGCGCAGATCCGCGCCTTTCAACGCACATGAAGAGCGTCGGCGAAGTGATGGCCTTCGGTCGAACCTTCCAGCAGGCGTTCGCCAAAGCGATGCGGAGCCGTGAGCTCGATAGCCACGCCAAGCTCGACGGGCTAGGCGTTGACGATCTGATCGCCGCGCTAACGCCGGCCGGTGCGGAGCGTTACGACTTCATGCTCGAGGCTTTCCGTCAGGGCGCCACGCTCGAACAGGTCCACGAAGCCTGCCTCGTAGATATGTGGTTCCTGCGGCAGCTGCAGCAGCTCGCGCTCGAGCCCGAAGCACCATTCTCGGGCGAGCGCGTCTATCGCTCGGTTGACACCTGCGCCGCCGAGTTTGAGGCCCGCACGCCCTACTACTACTCAGGCTGGGAGCAGCAGGCCGAGGGCGAGGTTGAGCGCGGGCAGAACGCCTCGGTGATGATCTTGGGCGCTGGCCCGAACCGGATTGGGCAAGGGATCGAGTTCGACTACTGCTGCGTCCATGCCGCGATGACGGTCCGCGACAGCGGCCGTGACGCAGTGATGGTCAACTGCAACCCGGAAACGGTTTCAACCGACTACGACACATCAGACCGGCTCTACTTCGAACCGCTGACTCTGGAGGACGTGCTCGCCGTCGCCGAGATTGAGCAGCCAGAAGGAGTGATCGTCCAGTTCGGCGGTCAAACGCCGCTAAAGCTGGCAGAAGGGCTCGTCAAGGCCGGCATCAACGTCCTAGGCACGAGTGTTGACGCGATCGACTTAGCCGAGGACCGCGGCCGCTTTGGTGGATTGCTCGAAAAGCTTGGCTACCAGGCGCCGCCTTACGCCGAGGCGACCTCGGTTGACCAGGCCCTGAGCGTTTCAACCGACGTGGGCTTCCCGCTGCTCGTGCGGCCAAGCTACGTGCTCGGCGGGCGTGCGATGGAGATTGTCTACTCGCAGGACGACCTTAAGGACTACCTTTCGCGCCACGTGCGCGAGGACGGCCGCGCGATCTACCTCGACCGCTTCCTCGAAAACGCGATCGAGGTCGATGTAGACGCGCTCTGCGACGGTGAGAGCGTTTGGATCGGCGGCATCATGCAGCACGTCGAAGAAGCAGGAATCCACTCCGGCGACAGCGCCTGCGTGCTGCCGCCGCACTCGCTAGGGCCCGAGATGATGGCTGCGATCCGCGAGCAAAGTGAAGGGATCGCCACGGCTCTTGGCGTTGTTGGCCTCTGCAACATCCAGTTTGCCGTCTACGGCGCCGAGCTCTATGTGATCGAGGCCAACCCGCGCGCCTCGCGAACGGTGCCGTTCGTCAGCAAGGCGATTGGCTTGCCGCTCGCGAAGCTCGCGTGTCGCTTGATGCTCGGAGAAAGGATTGGCGATCTCGAGCTACCCGCTGACCCGATGGGTCACGACCACGTTTCGGTCAAGGAGGCCGTGATGCCGTTCGATCGCTTCGACGGTGCCGACGCACTGCTCGGGCCGGAGATGCGCTCGACCGGCGAAGTGATGGGAGTGGCGCGCGACTTCCCGACCGCCTTCGCAAAGGCCCAGGCTGCCGCCGGCGCTGCGCTTCCGGACGGGGGAACAGCGTTCATCACGGTCACCGATTCGGATAAGGCTGGCGCTGTTGCGATCGCGCAGACGCTCCACGACCTCGGCTTCAAGATCGTCGCCACGCGCGGAACGCGGGAAGCGCTCGAGCGGATGGGCGTCCCGGCAACTGAGCTGATGAAGGTCGGCGAAGGTTCACCGAACGTCGTCGACATGATCGAGAGCGGCGAAGTGACTCTCGTCGTCAACACGCCGACCGGCTCCGGCGCACGCACCGACGGCTGGGAGATTCGCCGCTCAGCGGTGGCCCGCAGTGTCCCATGCCTAACCACTCTGGCCGGTGGCTTGGCGGCAGTGCGGGCGATCTCGTCGGCTCGGCACGGCGAGGCAGAAGTGCTCTCTTTGCAGGAGATTCACCGAGGCTTGCGCTCAGTTGAGGCGGAGGCGTGAGCGGAGCCGTTGACCGCGTTCAGGCCCCGTTCGGCACGCGCGAAGTAGTCGTTGCGGGAACCGAGGACGTTGGTCCTTACCGCGTCTTCAGCTGCCTCGACGCCGCTGGGCCCGAGCCGACCTCTGGTCAGTTCTACATGCTCGCCACTTCAGAGAGGTGGGGCGGTGGCAGCGAGGAGCGGCCTTACCTTCCGCGGGCAATCTCGGTGCTGGCCGCCGCCGATCGTCAGCTCTCGTTCGTACTCGAGGTAGTAGGCCCGGGGACCGAGCGGCTCGCGGAGCTCAAGACGGGAGACGGGTTGAAACTTCTCGGCCCTCTCGGCAACGGGTTCACTGCTCCACAGCCAGGGGTTCGCGCGATTCTTTGTGGTGGCGGTATCGGTGTCGCGCCGCTCGCGTTGCTTCAGCAGGAACTAGTCGCGCAGGGCTACGAAGTAACCGCTTTGCTGGGCTTTCGTGACCGAGAGCACGCCGCCGGGGCTGAGTTCCTCGAGGCTGCGCAGGTCGCGACCGACGATGGATCGGTCGGCCACGGCGGACTTGTGACCGACCTTCTCCTAGCCGAGATCGACCGTGACGCGAACGCTGTGATCTACTCCTGCGGCCCTCCACAGATGCTTGAAGCTGTCCGCGCGATCAGTGTCGATCGAGGCGTGCCAGCCCAACTTGCGCTCGAGGCGCCGATGGCCTGCGGCTACGGAGCCTGTTACGGCTGCGTCGTCAAGTGCGCCGACGGCAGCTTGCGCCGAAGCTGCGTTGACGGGCCGGTTGTCGAAGCAGGCGAGCTGGCGGCCGACTGGCTGGCGGAAGCGAGCTGACGATGGCCGTTGACCTATGCGGCCTGGAGCTAGCGCACCCTGTCATCAACGGCTCCGGAACCTTTGACGTAATCGCCGCCCGTCGTGTGTTTGGGCCGAGCTTGGACGAAAACTTCCCCTTCTCAGCTTTTGTTTCAAAGACGATTACGCTTGAACCACGGCTCGGTAACCCGCCGCCGCGGCTGTTCGAAACTGCGGCAGGAATGATCAATTCGATCGGCTTGCCAAACCGCGGCTTGGCCGGTTATCTCGAACACGATCTGCCGCAGCTCGCGACGCTGCCGGTGCCGCTGATCACGAATGTCATGGGCTCTAACGCTGACGAAGTCGGTCAACTGTTAGAGGCGCTTGACGGCCGCGATGAGGTCGCAGCGCTCGAGCTCAACGTCTCCTGTCCCAACGTGAAGACCGGGCTTGACATCGGTTCCGACCCAGCCGAGCTGACCAAACTGCTCGCCGCCGTACGCGGCAAAACCTCGAAGC
>JBIHZY010000076.1:0-8306 GCA_044240185.1 Solirubrobacteraceae bacterium | reverse complement strand
GTGTCGTAGGCGGCGAAAAGCTCGCTCAACGGGCCAAAGCGCGACGGCTTGATGTTGACCATCGTCGGCTGGAAGGGGAGCGCGTCGATGTCAGCGACCGAGTTGATGTTGGCGTCCCAAGTGATTCGCTCCCTAGCGCTCTCGAGCACGGCGTCGATCTCAGGCGTCAGCTTTGGATCCTCAATCCAGGTGTTGGGAATCGCAGCGAGCACGCGCTCGTAGAAGAGCGGGTCGGCCGGCGTGTCAACTTCCGTCCCCTCATAAAGCCCTTTGAAGTCGAGTACGGCGGCACGGCCACTGTTCGCGACGGCCTGCAGCGTCGCTGCGTCCCACTCGGGCGTTGGGTCGAGCTTGAACTCCAAGCTTGGATATAGAGAGAGCCGCTGTTCGAGCGGCGCCAGAATTTCCGGCGCTTCGCCAAGCCGCAGCGAACAGACGAAGCGCAGAGGTTGCGGCTTCAAACCAAGGCGCTGGTGGAGCGACTGGCCGGCCTGACGCAGCGCTAGGTCGAGCGCAGCCGACTCGAAGCCCCAGATTCGGTAGTTGCGCGAAATCTCGCGGAGAGGCGGCTGTGGGAATAGATCGAGCGCTTCGAGCGCTTCGCAGAAGCTGCCGATAGTCCACTCGCCGGCCAAGTCAAGCGGCGCGCCCCAAGCTTGCAGCGCTTCGTGATCCTCGTTGTCGTAAGTGACGTCCTCGCCGAGGCCGACTTCACCGCCGCCGCTGAAGTTGATTGTCGTCGTCATTCGAAGGAAGCCGGACGAAACGTCGGCCTGCTGGCCGCTCAGTTCGTGGCTGTCGATCGTCAACGGCAGATCGGCGAGCTTGTCGAAACTCGTCATCGCCAACTACTCAGCTTCTGGGCTCTGCGCTTCGAGCCGCGCGATCAGCTCGTCGAGCTTGATCTCATCGAGCCCTTGGCTCACAGCCTCAAGCTCGGCGGCGCAGTACTCGACCAGCGTTCGCCCCTCTTTTACTAGGTCGAGCGTTTCGCGCAGCCCGGCCTCGCCGGAGTCGAGCCGGCGGATGATCTCCTCGAGGCGAGCGGTTGCCAGCTCGTAGCTTTGTTCAGGTTCAGTCATCACTGCCCGTGATCTTCGCAGCAACGGAGTCGTCTGCGAACTGAAGCCGGAGATCCTCGGCCGCGCGAGCCTGCGCTGCGGTCGTGACCACGTTGCCGTCGCCGTCTTCAACGATCGCGTAGCCGCGCTCAAGCACGCCCTTTGGGTCATGCGCGGAGAGCGCGATCGAGAGCCCTTCAAGCGTGCGTAGGCGGGCGAGCTTGTCGGGGCCAGCGCCAGCTACCGCCTTACGCCGCAGCACCTCGGCAACGGTCGCTGCGCGCTCGCGCTCAAGCAGCAGACGGCGCTGGCCGGCGGCGCGCAGCTCGCGCGCATCCTGGTGCAGCTCACGCCGCTGGCGGGCGATGTGCGTTCCCGGTACACGCGCCAGTGCCGCCAGCGCGCGTGCCCGTCCAACCACGGCACTCCCAGCATTGCGCGAGAGTGCATCGGTCGAAGCGCGGAGCGCGGAGCGCTCGCGGTTGATGTCGAGCGGCACAGCGGCCTCGGCGGCGTGGGTTGGCGTTGAGCAGCTTTCGGCGGCAACGTCGTCAATCAAAGTTTGATCGGTGTGGTGGCCGACGCTCGCGATCACCGGCACGCGCAGCAGCGCAACGGTGCGGCAGAGCGTCTCATCGCAGAAGGCGAAGAGGTCGGCCAGTGAGCCGCCGCCGCGAGCGACGATAATCGTCTCGACCTGCTGGATCCCGGCAAGATCGGTTAGCGCCTGCGTGATCGCAGAGGCAGCCTTGCGGTCCTGTACCGGCGCGAACCCCCAGACCAGAGTGCCTGCCCAGCCGCGGCGCTGAAGCCCAGCGAGAACGTCATCGCGCGCTTTGCCGGATTCGCTGGTGATCACGCCGATCGTCCGTGGCAGCTGCGGCCGCGCCAGCAGCTTTTGCGGCTCGAACAGCCCTTCGCCCTGAAGCTGGCGCCGCAGCGCGGCAAGCTGCGCCAGCAGGTCCCCCTCACCAGCTACGCGCAGGTCGCTTACGTCGAACGAGAAGGAAGGTGAGGAAGTCTTGCTGCCGGGGTAGTAGTCGGGGCCACCGGCGACGACAATCTGGGCGCCGTCGGAAAGCGAAGCGGCAAGATCGCCGAGCGCCTCAAACTTGTTCGTCCACATTGCGCACGGCACGGCGCCGCGCGCGTCGCGCAGCTCGAAGTAGACGCGGGCCTTCGTCTTCCTCAGGTTCCAAATTTCACCGAACAGTTGGAGCCTCGCGCGGCCGCGCAGCTCCTCGCGCAGCATCTCGGCGTAGGCGCCAACCGGAAACGGCCCTTTGAGCGCGCTGCCTTCGATTCCTGCCGGGTTCTGGGGGCTCTCGTCCATCGCCCCGGGCCGATTAGCGCAGCTTCGGGTCGATTACGCTGGCGAGCGGCTCAAGCCCCTCGCTCTGCTGGCCGCGGATCTCTCCGTCGTAGCCGAGCTCGTCTAGGCGGGCGATCTGATGTAGACCCTCGAGGCGCGCGGGGTGGCCAGCTGGAAGACCTTCGATCAGGCGGCGGATTCGGTTACGCAGCTGAAGCGAGAAGTGGGGCGTAGAGGCGTGGACGAGCTGGCGAACGTCATCAACGCTGATGTCGAGTGCCTGAGTTGGGTTATTTGGGGGCGTCTGCGATTCGCTCATGGGGTGATTGCGCTTTTCGTTACGGGGGCGATCTCGAGCAGGCTATCGATCGTCGCCTGCGCTCGGTCGCTGATCGCGACTGGGTCGCCAATTATCCAAGCATGATTGTAAACGCCGCGGACCGGGTCCGATGAGTAACCGGGGCGAATGTCGCGCAGGTAGTTGGCGACATCCGGTGGAAGGCTGCCATCGCGGCCTGTCAGCAGCAGCGGCCCGTAGCTGCCGCTGGCAGAGAGCGGCGCGGCGGCGCCAGCCGTGAGCGAAGCGCCAACGTTTGTCAAGACGAGGCCGTGACCGGGATCAACTATTCCCCAGCCGAAGTCGCCGTCGCGAAAGCGGGCGAACGCGATCGCGTTGGCGGTCGCCGGGTTTGCCCCGATGCGAGTGACCGACCCGAGCTCTGCGAGCTGCCCAGCGACCTTCTCGGAGATCGTCGAGGAAGGGCCCAGGATGTAGATCTTTGGCTTGCCGTGGGCCTTGATCGCCGCGGCCGTCGCTGCCGGGAGATTATTGCGCTCGCTGAAAAGCACGCTGTCGCCAGACTTGGCAGCCCAAGCTGCCGCTGGCATCGCCATCGCCGGAGACTCGGACGAGGCGATCACGACGGCGTTGCTCCAGCGTCCGGCGATTCGCGCTTGGTAGGCGTCAATTCGTGCCGCCAGCGTAAATGGGTCATTGCCGCCGATCGAGAGCGACTTCAGCGCCGTCGGCGAGGCCGCCGTGCCAAGGCGGATTAGCTGCGGTCCGTCCTGGCCGGCGCCGGTTGGCGCGAGCGCCGTCAACGCCGCCTGCGACGCGGCGGGAATCGTTGCTCCATCGGTCAGCAGCATCGGGGCGTGAAGGGGCGCCGCCATTAGTACCGCGCCTGCGATCGTCGCCTGCCAGCTAGCCGAGTCGGCCAGAACGACCGATAGCGGGCGCTGGCTCGGCCGCGAGCCGGGGTAGACGGCGCGGGCAGCAGCGGCCGCAATCGAGGCTGGCGAGCTAGCCCAAACGCGCGTCGTGTTCTTCGTTGCAGCGCTGGGGATCGCAGCGACAGTTTCGCCTGGAGCCGCCTGCGCACCCGATGAGCCGGTCGTGCTTGCGTCGCCAGCGCGGCCGCAGGAGCTAACGGCTAGCGCCGACAGTGCGGCGCAGCCAAGCAGTAGCGAACGTCGTAGCGTCGTCGACTCCATCGCAGCGAGACTAGCGGCCGAAGCAGAAGGCCCCTAGCTGATCAGAAATATCCGCAGCTAGCGACGATTTTGCTCCGCGCTGCGCTAGCTGGGCTTGTTCCATCGGCAGCGCAATATAAGTTTTCGATTCAAGCCGAATCCCGTGCACGCGGGATCGGGGGACCCAATCAGTTGGGGCGAGTTGCGTGGGGAATCCACGTGAGGCGCAGGTTCGTTCCGCGCCAGCCCGTCAGCTAACCCCGTAGGCCGACGAACGAATGAGAATTAAGAATCGAACAACAACCGCGACGCTCCTGGCAATCGTTCTCTGCTGCCTTAGTGCGACGAGCGCCGTTGCGGCAACCAAGCCAGCCCCTGCGCCCACGCCTGCTCCAAACCCAGGCGGCCAGGAGTTCGGCCAACCGAACCTCGCCGACCGGCCGATCGTCGAAGGCTCCCGCGCGAAGCGTCTTGCCAATGGACGCGCCGCTGCGCCTGTCAATGCGCCAGACGTTGTTCAGCGGGCGATCTGGGCAGCCAACGCGATCGTCGGGCGCCCTTACCTTTATGGCGGCGGCCACTCGAGCTTCGTCTCGCGCGGTTATGACTGCTCGGGAACTATTTCCTACGCGCTTCACGGAGCATCGCTGCTGAAGAGTCCGCTCGACTCAGGCCGGTTCATGCGTTGGGGCGCGCGGGGCGTGGGGCGATGGATCACCGTCCGGACCAATCCGGGCCACGCCTACGTCGATATCGCTGGTCTGCGGCTCGACACCAGCGCCGCCGAGGATCCACGCGGCGGCAAAGGCCCGCGCTGGCGGCCGCTGCGTAAGTCAAACTCGGGCTACGTCGCGCGCCACCCAGTCGGCTTCTGAGCCACGCGAGCTAGCTCAGTCGGGGATCAGGCCTTCGCCTGTGAACTCAGCGCCGGCCTCTTCGAAGCTGAGGTCATCGGGCGGGATGATCACGTCTGAGGTCTCTAGATCGTCGTCGGCGATCACCGTGCCTTCAGTTCGAACCAGCGCCAGCAGCGCGTCGAAGTTCTGCTGGAAGCCTTCGCGGTCGCCAGCTTCGACGGCAGCTACGGCTGCGTTGTCGAGCTCGTTGACACGCGAGAGGACGTCGTCGTCAAGGCGGTACTGATCTTCAGATGCGATTCGAATGATCATTTGGCTGGCTCCTCGCCTGCTTCGAGTTCAGGGGCTGGTTCGCCGGCACCAAGCTCTGCCTTCATCCGTGCCAGGTCGTCATTGACGGCGCTGGCGCTGGAGAGCTCTGATAGCTGGCGGTCGATGTCGTCGTTGCCGTCACCGAGCGTTGTCAGGTCGTCGAAGGTTCCCGCCGCTTCGAGCTCTTCAACTGCTGCGGCGCGGGCCTTCATGTCCTCGGTCTTATCGACGGCGCGCTGCATCGCGAGGCCAACGTCGGCCATCTCTTCGCCAACGCCGGTCGCTGCCTCGGAGATACGGACCTGCGCTTCGGCTGCTGAATACTGAGCCTTGATCGTCTCCTTCTTGGTGCGGAAGGCTTCGATCTTGGCGCGCAGCTTGGCCTCTGAGTCGGTCAGCTTCTGCTGCTGACCTTCGAGCTCGGCGATCTGCGAATCGAATGACTGCAGCTCAGTCTGGGCAACGTTCTTGCGCTCCAAAGCTTCTCGCGCTAGCTCTTCGTTGCCTTGTGCGAGCGCTTGGCGAGCCTGCGTGTCGAGCTTGACGACCGACTGCTCGAGCTTTTCGGACTGCATCTGCAGGCGCTTTTTAGCCGTTACGACTTCAGCGATTCCCTGCTTCACCTTCTGCAGTGATTCAAGCTGCTTCTGGTAGCTGTAATCGAGCGTTTCGCCCGGATCTTCAGCGCGGTCCAGAACCTTTGAAACCTTCGCTTTTATGACTGTTGACATGCGCCCACTGAGACCGGCCACTTTTGCTCCTTAAGGTTGATTCGACAACGTCCTTCCCAAGCCTAGCGGGCGGGGCTTGGTAACCTGCCGTTAGGCCGAGTTCCTCACCGTTAAGCGTGAGGGAGCGGGGGACCCAACGGAGGCTTCGGCTTCCAGGGGCGAATACCGAGCATTGCCGCTTGGTTAGCGCTTTTTTTGCGCGAGCCCGTCAGCTCACCTCGCAGGCCTGATTGCAGTGTTTGCCAATGATCAGAATGACCAATAGCTTCCGCGCCCTGATGCGCTCCCGCCTTGCCCTGCTCGCTCTCGTGGCGATCCTTCCTGCCGTCCTTTGGGCGGTCGTTCCCGTCGGCTCGCTCGGCGCGTCCAGCGACGCCAAGCTCAGCAACCTCAAAAACAAGATCGAAAAGACGCAGGCGCAGGTTGATCAGAAGAAGGGAACGGAGAACGTTCTTACGACAGATGTCGCGGCTTGGCAGAAAAAGATCAACGGGCTTCAAAGCAAGATCGACAAGCTGCAAGGGCGTCAGGATCAGATCGAGGTTGGGCTGAACCGCGAGACCAGTGAGCTGAACAAGATTCAGGATGATCTGCGCACGCAGCGCCGCCGCCAAGTGAAGCTGAAGGCGCGGCTCGAAGAGGGCCGCCGCGTCCTCGGGCAGCGTCTCTTTGAGCTCTACCGTGCTGACGCGCCGACGCTGATCTCGGTTGTGCTTGATTCAAAGGGCTTCGCAGAGCTGCTTGAGCGCAGCGAATTTCTCCAGCGAATCGGCGAGCAGGACCGTCGAGTGATCACCGTCGTGCGCTCGGCTCGCGTTGATGCGACCGTGAACGCCAACCGCCTCGGCACGCTCGAGAATCGCCAGCAAGCAATTACTTCAAGGATCAAAGTAAAGCGCGACGCTGTCGCCTCGATCAAGGGTGAACTTGTAACAACACGCAGCGGTTTCGACAAGAGCAAGGAGCGCAAGGCGGCTCTGCTCGCTGGAGTCAAGACCGACCGCCGCAAGCTTGAGGGCGCGCTGTCAAAGATGATCGAAACGCAGGCCAAGATCGAGGGCGTGCTCGTCGGTGGCGGGCCTGTCCGCCAAGGCTCCGGCTCGATGGTCTGGCCGGTCAACGGCCCAATCACTTCTCCGTTTTGTGAGCGGCGTTCGTGGGAATCGTGCCATCCGGGGATCGACATCGGGGTTCCTTCTGGCACGCCAATCCGCGCCGCCGACAGCGGCACCGTCCGCGTCGCATCGATGAATGGTGGCTACGGCAACTACACCTGCATCGCGCATAGTGCTTCGCTCTCGACCTGTTACGCGCACCAGTCGCGCTTCGCCGTAAGCGTTGGTCAAAATGTCAGCAAGGGACAGCTAATTGGCTACATCGGCTGTACCGGTTTCTGCTTCGGTGACCACCTCCACTTCGAAGTGCGGATCAATGGTCAAGTGACCAATCCGATGAACTACCTCTAGCCTCTCCCTGATGCAGCCGGAGATCGATCTTTTCGGGCTTCCGATCAAGACCTTCGGGCTGATGTTTGCACTCGCCTTCTTGGCTGGCGGAGCAGTACTTCACCGCCGTTTGCTGGAACGAGGGATGCCGGGCGACTGGGCTTACGAAGCGATCTTTGCCGCCCTGGCCGGAGGGCTAATTGGCGCGCGGCTGATCTGGATCGTCGAAAACCTCGATCAAGTCAACGGCGATTTTTTCGGAAGCATCTTCAGCGGCTCAGGGCTCGTCTGGTACGGCGGCGCGGCCGGCGGCGCGCTGGCAGTGATTATCTGGGCGCGCTGGCGTAAGTGCCTCGACGCCGCGACCTTTGACCTTGCTGCCGTGCCGTTGGCAGTTGGTTACGCGATCGGCCGGATCGGCTGCCAGCTAGCCGGCGACGGCGACTACGGCAAGGCGTGGGATGGGCCTTGGGCGATGGGCTATCCCGACGGCACCGTCCCGACCGCTCCCGGCGAAACCGTTCACCCAACCCCGATCTACGAGACGCTGATGATGGGCCTGATCGCCTGGCTGCTGTGGAATCTGCGCGACCGCGTCCGTCCTGGAGTCCTCTTCGCGCTTTGGCTGCTCTTGGCCGGGATTGAGCGCTTCTTGGTCGAGCTCGTGCGCCGCAATGACGTCGCCGCGCTTGGCCTAACACTGCCGCAGCTGCAGAGTCTGGCGATGATCATCGGCGCCTTGATCTGGCTGGCCGTGGTCTTTCGTCGCCATGGTTCGATCACCTTGCCTGCGCAGAGTGGCATGATTCGCGCCGATGGCTAAAGCGCAACCACTAGCGAACGTCTACCCGATCGGGAGCAGCATCAACGAGCTTGGACGGCTTGAGGTCGGCGGCTGCGATGTCGTCGAGCTGGCGCACGAGTTCGGCACGCCGGCCTACATCGTCTCCGAAGACGACATGCGCGCGCGGGCGCAGGGCCTTCAGGCTGCCTTCTCCGCCCAGAGCGATGACTTTGAGCTGATCTTTGCTTCCAAGGCCTTCCCCTGCGCAGCCGTTTGCGCGCTCTTCGCCGAGGAGGGCTTTGGCTGCGACGTGGCCTCCGCAGGTGAGATG
>JBIHZY010000075.1:0-8328 GCA_044240185.1 Solirubrobacteraceae bacterium | reverse complement strand
CGCCGTTGGTAGGGATCCTGCAAACCCTCAGCGGCTGATCATCGAGCCCTGAGCTGCGCTAGCCTCGCGTCATCGTCACTGAGTCCTCAGATTTCGATCCTCGCGCGCCTGGTACGGCGCCCGTTGCTCGCGCGCTGCTCTCAGTTTCCGACAAAAGTGGGATCGTCGAGTTCGCCCAGCGGCTTGCCGCACTCGGAGTCGAACTGATCTCAACCGGCGGCACGGCGGCCACGCTGCGTGAAGCCGGGCTCGAAGTCCGCTCGATCGATGACCTCACCGGCTTCCCGGAGATTATGGACGGGCGCGTAAAAACGCTCAACCCGCGCCTTTACGCCGGGCTGCTCGCGCTGCGCGATAACGCTGAGCATTTGGAGCAGGCGCGCGAGCACGAGATCGAGTTTGTTGATCTGGTCTGCGTCAACCTCTACCCGTTCGAAGAGACGGTCGCGCGGGACGGCGTCACCGACGCCGAGGTGATCGAGCAGATCGACATCGGAGGCCCGACGATGGTCCGCGCGGCGGCGAAGAACGCGGCCTACGCCGCTGTCGTCACCGACCCCGCGCAGTATGGCTCGCTGCTCGATGAGCTTGAAGGCAGCGACCGTCGCCTTTCGCTTGAGACGCGCCAGCGGCTTGCGGCCGAAGCGTTCGCTCTGATCGCCCGCTACGACGCCGCGATCAGCAACTGGTTTGCGGAGCGCGGCGACGGGATGCCAACGTCGCTATCGGCGACCTTCGAACGCGAGTTGGAACTGCCCTACGGTGAGAACCCACACCAGCAGGCCGCCTACTACCGCCAATCGGGCGCAGCGGGCGAAGGAGTGCTCGGGTCGGCCGAGCAGCTCAGCGGCAAAGCGCTCTCGTTCAACAACATTCTTGACCTTGACGGTGCCCGCGCGACGCTCGCTGAGCTCGGCGGCGAGCAGCCAGCGTGCGTGATCGTTAAGCACAACAATCCCTGCGGCGCGGCCCGCGGCTCGGACCTTCTAGAGGCCTACCGCAAGGCCTTTGCCGGCGATCCAGTCAGCGCCTACGGCGGCGTGATCGCCCTCAACCGTGTCGTTGACGAGTCGACCGCAACGGCGCTAAGCGAACAGTTCATTGAGGTCCTAATTGCGCCCGGCTACGAGCCTGCGGCGCTAGAGATCCTCTCCGCGAAGGAGAAGGTGCGGATCCTCACCTCGCCTGACGACGGCGCTGCGCCGGCCGGCCATGAGCTGCGGCCGGTCGCCGGCGGCCTGCTTGTTCAGGAGCGCGACCACGTCAGCATCGACCGTTCGAAGCTGGAGGTCGTCAGCGATCGGATCCCAACCGATGACGAATGGCGCGACCTACTGTTCGCTTGGCAGATCTGCCGCCACGTGAAGTCGAACGCAATTGTTGCCGCCAGGGGCGAAGCGACGCTGGGAATCGGTGCCGGTCAGATGAGCCGCGTGGACTCAGTAAAGATCGCGCTCGGCCGCGACTGGATCACCGACCGCAGCGGCATCGTGCTCGCCTCCGACGCCTTCTTCCCCTTCGCCGATGGAGTGGTTGGCGCGCTCGACGGCGGCGCCTCAGCGCTAATCCAGCCCGGCGGCTCGATCCGCGACGACGAAGTGATCGCCGCCGCCAACGAACGCGGCGCGGCGATGGTCTTCGCCGGCGAGCGCCACTTTCGTCACTGACAGGTCGCGGCGGGCTACGGCCAGCGGCGCCAGAGCTGCGGCTCGGGCGATACGCGGCCGCTCAGCGATGGCGCTGGCGCCGTATGCGCAGGAAGTGATGCGGCCCAGCCCGTCACTTGAAGCCAGCCATCGCTGCGTTGCGTGATGGTTGGGATACGCCGGTTAATTTCGTTTTCGGCGAGCACGCGCGCTGGAGCGCAGCTCGAGCCGCTGCGGCAGGCGCCATCGCCAAGGCCCAGCGAGTGGTCGGCGCCGCCGTCGTAGATCGCGTTACCGACGATCCGCAGCCCATCATCGGCCCGCTTTCCACGCGGCACTCCGCCGCTCGCGCCGGGCCTTGCGCCAGCAACGGAGAAGACCTGCCATCGGCTCGCCCGATCAACCGGGTTTGAGATCACGTTGTCGTAGATCAGCACGTTGCGGTTTGGAATTCGAATGAAGTTGTCGCCGTTGTCAACGACCGTTGTGCCCCAGCCACCGGCGCGGATGTAGCTGGCACAGCGGCTGCGACCTGCGTCGCCTGGCCGCCCATCGCAGGAGCGGCTGCCGTAACCGACCTCAAGCACGTGCGAGCGGGCGCCGATCCGCGTCGCAATGTTGCGCCGAATCAGCACGTTGGCACCGCCGTTGACGCCGAACGCTGCGCCCTCGGTGTCACGGACGCTGTTGCCTTCGATCAGCACCGAGCTGGCTTCATAGTGAGTAAACGGTGAGGCCATGAACTGCATTCCTGTCCCTTGCCCAGCGATGAAACCTCCCGTGCCGCACTCCGAGAATAGGTTGCCGCGCACGATCACCTCGGTCGAGCCGCCCTTCGCGTAGGCGCACCAGTCTTCGGCGTCATGGAAGTGGTTGCGCAGTAGTTTGATTCGCCGAACAGCGACCGCATCGAAGTTGTTGTCGCCGGCGCCGGAAACGTCGGAATCGGCGATAGTCACGTCGCTCGACTGGTTGATCTTGATCGTCTCTTGCGCTCCGTTGCCGCGCAGTGTCACACGGTCGAGTTTCACTCTCTTGCAGAGCTCACAATGGAAAACGTCGCCGCCATCATCGAGTCGAACGCCTCGCAGCGTCAGTCCGTTGACGCGGTAGACGTTCATTCCGGGAAGGCGCGCTGCGTCGCGGCCGTCAACGCTTTCAATCGTTATTGGCCCGTTGCGCCGCTCCCAGTAGATCGGCGCGCCGTTGCGGTAACTACCGGCTTTGAGCCGCAGCAGCCAACTGCCCGAGTTGCCTGTTGGGATCCGGCGCCAAGCGGCGCCGAGCGTGCGCAGAGGAGCGCTGCGACTGCCGCTCGCCGAGTCCGAGCCTGAGGGCGAAAGCGTCAGCTCGCGCGTCGCCGCGCCAGACGCGGCTGGGAGCGCCGCCAAGCCCAGGCATAGCGCCGACACCGCCAGAAGAAACCGGTACCGCATTCCTCAAGTCTGGCAGATGACTAGTTAAATGCCGCCGGCAGGATTCGAACCTGCGCGCTTCGGGTTAAAAGCCCGCTGCTCTACCGGACTGAGCTACGGCGGCGCGCGGCAACTGTAGCCCGCTTAGGACGTAGCTTGCGCGCCGCTCGCGCCACCTCGCCGCAACGAGTAGCGTCCCGTCCGTGATTATTGACGCCTGGATGCAGCACCCGACGCTGCGGATGGTTGGCAGCCCGATCTTCGCTTCGCTGCGGCGCTGGGTTGGTGAGGAGCTGCCGACCGAGGAGATCCCAATCGACCTGACGGTCGCTGCGATGGATGTGGCTGGCGTTTCGAAGGCAACGCTCTCGGCGTGGAGCTCACCGCGTTACGGAGAGATGATCAGCAACGCCGAAGTAGCCGGTTGGGTCGCGGAGCACCCTGACCGCTTCGTCGGCCTTGCCTCAGCCGACCTCGACACTCCAATGGAGAGCGTCCGCGAGCTGCGCCGCCGCGTCAAAGACGACGGCTTCAAGGGGCTCCGGATGTTGCCGTGGCTGTGGGACGCCGCGCCAACCGACCGCCGTTACTACCCGCTCTACGCCGAGTGCGTTGAGCTGGGAGTGCCGTTCTGCACGCAGGTAGGCCACGCAGGGCCGCTGATGCCGAGCGAACCGGGCCGGCCGATCCCTTATATCGATCAGATTGCGATCGACTTCCCCGAGCTGGTGATCGTCTGCGGCCACGCTGGCTACCCCTGGACCGAGGAGATGGTTGCCGTCGCGCGCAAGCACGCCAACGTCTACATCGACACATCAGCTTGGACGCTCGCGCGCCTGCCGCAGGAGCTCGTCGCCTACATGAAGACCGGCAGCGGCCGCCACAAGGTGCTCTTTGGATCGAACTTCCCGATGGTCACGCCGCAGGCCGCGCTTGCTGGGCTGGACGCGCTGGAGCTCGACGACGAGACGCGCGATCTCTTCCTTAGCGCCAACGCGCAGCGCGTCTTCGACCTCAGCTGACCTCGAAGCGCCCCTCGCCTCTACACTTCGCCCTCGCACTAGCCCCCATGGTGTAGCGGTTAGCACGCCAGGTTTTCATCCTGGTAGCAGCGGTTCGATTCCGCTTGGGGGTACTTCCCGGTCGTGCCCGTTGCAATCACGGCGCCCCGACGTTACGGTCAGCTTGTGCCGTTTGGCACACAGTTGCAGATTCAGCTGACGCGGCCTCCCGCTCTCTGAGCGCTTGGCCTTAACCCAAGGAGCAAGAGATGGCGACGACGACATCAGGAATCGAACACAACGTTTCAAGCGACACACGCAAGCTGTTGATCGGCGGAGAGTGGCTTGAGGCAAGCAGCGGCAAGACCTTCGAAACGATCGATCCGGCCACCGGCGACCTTCTGGCCATGGTTGCCGAGGGCGGCAGCGAGGATGTTGATCGAGCAGTCAAGGCGGCTCGAACCGCACTTGAGGACGGCCCTTGGTCAACGATGAACCCATCCGAGCGCGGCCGTGTGATCCACCGCATCGGCGATCTGATCATGGAGAACGCTGAGGAGCTGGCAACGCTGGAGACGCTCGACAACGGCAAGCCGTATGGCGTTGCCCTTGCCGCCGACGTCGCCCTTGCGGCCGATCTCTTCTGGTACATGTCGGGCTGGGCGACCAAAATCCACGGCTCGGTCATCAACCCGTCGGTGCCGTACATGCCGGGCGCTGAGTTCCACGCCTACACAACGCGTGAGCCGGTTGGCGTTGTCGGCCAGATCATTCCTTGGAACTTCCCGCTGCTGATGGCGGCGTGGAAGCTCGGCCCGGCACTGGCGACCGGTTGCACAGTCGTGCTCAAGCCGGCTGAGCAGACGCCACTTTCGGCGCTGCGCCTCGGCGAGCTGATGCTTGAGGCTGGCCTGCCGCCAGGAGTCGTCAACGTCATCACCGGCTTTGGCGACGCCGGCGCGGCTCTGGCTCAACACGAAGGAGTAGACAAGGTTGCCTTCACCGGTTCAACCGAGGTCGGCAAGCTGATCGTTAACGCCGCCTCCGGCAACCTCAAACGCGTTTCGCTTGAGCTCGGCGGCAAGTCGCCGAACGTGATCTTCTCCGACGCCGACATCGACGCCGCAATCGCCGGCGCTGCATCGGGGATCTTCTTCAACCAAGGTCAGGTCTGTAGCGCCGGTTCACGGCTCTACGTTCAGGCCGATCAGTTCGACCGCGTGATCGAAGGCGTCTGCGACGCGGCTTCGAACATCAAGCTCGGTCATGGCATGGACCCTGAAACGGAGATGGGCCCGCTCGTCTCGCAGGAGCAGTTCGACCGCGTCGCGGGTTACCTGCAGACAGGCGTCGACGAAGGCAACCGCGCCGCTGTTGGCGGTAACGCGCTCGACGGCCCGGGCTTCTTCGTTGAGCCAACGGTGCTCGTTGATGCCGATGCCAGCCACGCGATCGTTCGTGAAGAGATCTTCGGGCCGGTGATCGCTGCGATGCCGTTCGACGACGTCGATGATCTCGCACGCCAGGCCAATGATTCGCACTACGGCCTGGCTGCCGGTGTGTGGACGCGTGACATCTCCAAGGCACACCAGCTGGCAAACAAGATCAAGGCCGGCACGGTGCACGTCAATGCCTACCACGTCTTTAGTGCGGAGCTGCCATTCGGAGGCTTCAAGCAGAGCGGCTGGGGCCGAGAGATGGGCGAAGAGGTCCTCTCCAATTACCTCGAGACCAAGACCGTCATCGTCGGTCTCTAAGTCGCTTCGCTGGAGGGGCGCCGTCGCAGCTGCGGCGGCGCCCGTTCAGCGCGCTCGAGGGCGCGGCGCGCCCGATTGCGTCACACTGACTCCTCCCGTGTTCTAGCGACGATGGAGGTTTGAGCGATGGCTGATTTCAGCGTGAAGAAGATTGATGAGATGGAGACGACTTTTGGTGGCGGGCTGCGCAAAGCGCGCGCCGAGCTGGGCGTGACGTCGGTCGGGATGAGCATCCTGACGCTGCCCGCGGGCTACGACCGCTACCCCGACCATGACCACACGCACGACAAGCAGGAAGAGATCTACATCGTGCTCGCCGGTAGCGGCGTGCTCACAATTGAAGGCGAAGAGTTTGCGCTCGACAGCGAGACGATGGCTCGCGTCGGCCCGAGCACGAAGCGCAAGGTCGTCGCTGGCCCCGACGGCATCCGCATGCTGGTACTGGGCGGCGTGCCCGGCGAGGCTTACGAGCCGCCAGAGTGGGGCGAGCTCGGCGCTCCTGATCCGGTGGCAGGCTGACAATGGCGCTAGCAATTCCAAACGTTCTGTTTCAAGCTGGCCGCATCGTGATCGGCGCCGCCTTTGTTGCCAACGCTGAGCAGGCAAGCTCGCGATGGATCGGTGAGGAGGCCGCCGGGGCCGACGGAGGCGTGATGGCGCGCGCTTTCGGCGTCCGTGACGTGGCACTTGGCATCGCGACAATCTCAGCAGCGCGTGGCGGCAACCTGCGCACGCTGCTGGCGGTGGGAATTCTCTGCGACGTCGTTGACTGCGCCGCAACGCTGGCGGCCGGGGAGAAGATTCCTCAGCAGGCTCGAATCCTGACTGCTGCCGTGGCGGCAGGCGCGGCGCTAAACGGTGTCGCGTTGCTCGCCGCTACGCGAGACTAGGAATACGGCGCAGATGACCGACTTCCGCGTCCGCCGCGACAGCCTCGAAACCGTCGAATTCGCCGAAGGCGTGAGCGGTGACGCCGCCAAGATAGGCCCCGGCGAGGCGCTGCTGCGCGTTGATGCTTTCAGCTTCACCGCCAACAACATCAGCTACGCGACCTTCGGTGACTTCATGTCGTACTGGAACTTCTTCCCCGCCGAAGACGGCTGGGGGCGGATCCCAGTCTGGGGTTTCGCCGACGTAGTCGCCTCGGAGTGCGACGGCGTTGAGGTTGGGCAGCGCTTCTACGGCTACCTGCCGATGTCGAGCTACCTCGTCGTCACGCCGGGCAACGTCACGGCGAGTGGCTTCTCTGACTTCGCCGAGCACCGCAAGGAACTCCATTCGATCTACAACAGCTACATGCTGACCAGCGCCGACCCGACCTACGACGCTGCTCTCGAAGGCGAGATCATGCTGCTGCGCCCGCTCTTCTCAACGTCGTTCCTGATCGACGATTTCTTCGACGACAACGGCTGGTTTGGCGCCGAGGCCGTCGTGATGTCGAGCGCCTCGAGCAAAACCGCCTACGGAACCGCCTTCATGCTCGCCAGGCGCGACGGCGTGAAGGTGATTGGCCTAACCGCCGCAAGCAACGTCGAGTTTGTCGAGCGGCTTGGCCTTTACGACCAGGTCCTCTCCTACGACGAGATCGGTGAGCTCGACACTGACGTGCCGATCGCCTACATCGACTTCTCCGGCGATGCTGGCGTGCGCGCGGCACTCCACAACCACCTCGGAGGCTCACTCGTCTACGACTCCGCCGTCGGCGCCACTCACATCGACGCGCTCGGTGGGGCAGACGGGCTGCCAGGGCCGCCGCCGGTGCTCTTCTTCGCACCAGCACAGGCCAAGAAGCGCTCCGACGATTGGGGCAGTGACGGCCTGATCGAGCGGATTTCAGTTTCGCTCGACGAGTTCATCGCCTTCGTTGCCGACCCGGCCAACAGGCTGCTGAGGATCGAGCACAGCTCAGGCCAAGAGGCCGTCGAGCAGGTTTACCTTGATGTGCTGAAGGGCCGCGCCGCGCCCGACGCCGGCAGCATTCTCTCGCTGCCGGCGTAGGCTGCCTGCAAGCTGCTTAAGGGATGTCCTCGCAGTCGCGGGGGTCAGGCGCGTTGGCGAGGCACTCTTCCTTCTGCTTCGCAACGCTCTCATCATTGTTGTCGTTCTGGTTGTCGTTCTGGTTGTTGTTGTTCTGATCTTGGTTCTGGTTCTGGTCGTTCTGCGGCTGCACCTCGACGGTTGTCGTCGAAGATGTCGAATCGCTGCCGCAAGCCGTCACGCCAAAGGCCAATGACGAAGCGCAGAGCAGCGCGATCATGAGATGGAATGGGCGGGTCATTGGTTCCTTTCGTATGCGGTTAATCCGCAGGGTTCCGGTAAACCTATCTGCCGCCTCGGAGAGTGCGGCTAAACCGAGCGCATCATGCCGCCGTCAACGACCAAGGCGACGCCGGTGACGTAGCTGGCCTGCGCTGAGCAGAGAAAGGCAACCGCGGCGGCGAACTCCTCCGGGCTTCCCAATCGTCCGGCGGGAATCTCTTCGCGCGCCATCTCGTCGGCTCCTTGGCGT
>JBIHZY010000073.1:0-8450 GCA_044240185.1 Solirubrobacteraceae bacterium | reverse complement strand
GCGATTCACATGCTGATGGTGCCAGGGGCGATCGCTGCGCTTATGGGCTTCCACCTCTACCTCGTGGCGAAGCTTGGAACGACGGCACCGCCTTGGGTTAAGGCCGAGACTGCTGAGGAGCTGCGCGAAGACAAGGTCACGGTCGATCGATGAACAAGCAGGAAAAAGAACAGTATCTGCGCGAATACGGCACGCTGAAGAGCCAAGGCAAGCCGTTTTTCCCGTACGCCGTCGCTAAGGACGGCGTGATGGCGATCGTCGTTATGGCCGTGATCATCGCGATGGCGATCGTGCTTGGCGCCGAGCTGGGCCCGAAGGCAGACCCAACATCAACCACTTACACGCCTCGCCCGGAGTGGTACTTCTTCTTCCTCTTCGAGCTACTGAAGGTGATTAAGCCACCGGCGTTGGTGCCGCTGGCAACGATCGGTGTGCCGACGATCTGCCTGATTCTGTTGTTCCTGCTGCCGTTCTACGACCGCGGTCCGGAGCGTCGGCCGGAGCGCCGCCCAATCGCAACGACGGCCGGCATCTTCACTGTCTTTGCGATCGGCTACCTGACCTACCTTGGCGCCGCCGCCGGGCCTCCGACGCAGATTGACATTCCGATTCCAGCCAATATCTCTTCACAGGGTCCTGCGGCTGTTGCGAACTTTGAGCAGGGCAGCCAAGTCGTCGCTCAATCGGGCTGCGCCGCTTGCCACCAGTTTGGCGAGAATGGAAACTCAGGCCCAGGCCCCGCGCTGACTAACATCGGCGCCCGCTTGCCAGCTCAAGCGATCCAACGGACCTTGCTTAACCCTTCCGCGCCGATGCCATCGTTCGCAGCGCTGAGCGAAGAGTCGCCGGAGCAGTTTGCGCAGATGGTTGGCTTTCTCGCGGCGCTGAAGTAGCGAGCTTTCGATGGCCAACGGGAGCGCCAGCGGCACACTGGAAGAGCCGCAGGTCGAAGCGATGTTCGACCGCATCGCCGGTGTCTATGACTTGATGAACTCGCTGATGACGGCCGGGCTGCACCACCGCTGGCGCCGTCGCGCCGTCGACCTCGCGCGCGTCGGCTCGGGCGACAACGTGCTCGATGTAGCCAGTGGTACGGGCGACCTTGCGATCGAACTAGCGGCCCGTGTGGGCGCTGGCGGCAGTGTGATTGGCTCTGACTTCTCCGAGCAGATGCTCGACCGCGCGCGCGTTAAGGCGCCGCAGCTTGAGTGGGTGCAGGCGAACGCACTGGCCCTGCCTTACGAGGACGACCTCTTTGACGCTGTCACGGTCGGCTTCGGCGCCCGCAACTTCTCCGATCTCGATGCCGGGCTCGCTGAGATGGTGCGCGTCACGCGCCCCGGCGGCCGCGTCGTCGTGCTCGAGATCACAACACCAACGCGGCCGCCGCTTTCAACATTCTTCGGCCTTTGGTTCGATCGGCTAGTGCCTCTGATCGGCCGCTTCGCCGGCGACCCCGACGCCTACAGCTACCTGCCTAGTTCGGTGCGCCGCTTCCCTGACGCTCGCACGCTCGCGCAGCGGCTTTCGGCCGCAGGACTAAATGAGGTTGCCTACCTGCTGACGGCGGGCGGGATCATCGCGATCCATTCGGGGACTAAGCCGGCCGTCTGATGGATCAAGCTGCGCCGCAGACAGGCGAGCTGGTTGTCGCCGGCGGCGAACATATTCCGCCGCTGCTGAAAGAGATAGAAGAGCGGCTGCGGGCCGAGGCGCTCGGCTATGGCGCCCCGCTTGAGCAGTTTGGTGAGGCAACGATTGCGGCCGGCGGCAAGCGGCTAAGGCCGTTGCTCTTACTGCTCTGCGCTGGCCCACCGCAGAATGATCACCAGCGCGCAGCAATGGTTCGCGCTGGCGCGGCGATCGAACTGATCCACAGCGCCACGCTGGTCCACGACGACGTGCTCGACCAGGCCGACCTGCGCCGCGGCAAGCCGACGATCGTTTCGCTCGCGGGGCGCGACGCGGCTATCTCGACCGGCGACCTGCTCTTCGCGCGCGCTTTTCTAGCGATCACCGAGAGCGGCGACGCGGAAGCGGTTCGCCTGCTCAGCGACGCCTGCTCGGCGCTGGCCCGCGGCGAGCTTTTACAGCGCGCCGATAGTTGGGACAGCAGCATCAGCCGCGAGCGCTACCTCGAACGCTGCGAACTGAAGACTGCGCGACTGTTCGAAGCCGCCTGCGCGATCGCGGCGACGATCGCGGCTGAGCCGGCACCCGAACTGGCGAGTTTTGGCCGCAAGATCGGAGTCGCCTTCCAAGTTCTAGATGACGTCCTTGACGTAAGTGGACCGGCCGAACGGACCGGCAAGCAGCGCGGCACCGACCTGCTCGACGGAACCGTCACGCTGCCACTGATCATCGCGCGCGAGAACGACCCTGCCGTTGCTGGAACCGATCTTCGCGCGCTTGCTTCCGTCACTGAGGCTGAAGCACTCTGCGACCAGATCGCTGCCAGCGGTGCGCTCGAACAGTCGCGCGCATTCGCGCTTGATCTCGTCGCCAGTGCGAAGCAGGAGCTTCCAGAGGAACTCGACGACCGGCGCCGCGCTTCGCTCGAGCTGGTCGCGGACAGCGTCGTCTCGCGCTACAGCTGAACTGGGGCTAGAAGTCTTCGGGCAGCAGGTGGTTATTGGCTAGCGCGAAGCTGAGCCGCTCGATGTCGCGCTCAGCGTTCTCGGTGGCAAGAGCCGTCAGTGCCATCTCGAGCTCGTCGGCGCCACGCTGGTGGGCGCGGTCGCAAAGTTCGGCGACGTCATCCTCGACGACCGTCGTGCAGCGCGCCTCGCAGTTCGGGCAGCGCAGCTCGATCTTCCAGTGGCGCGGGCCGTAGCCATCCCATTCGACGGGCTGAACCGTGTCGCAGCCGCATTCGCCGCAGTTGAGCAGCTGATTAACGCTCTCTTGCAGATCGGATTCAATCTCGACGATCTCCAAGCCCTGATCGGCGAGCGAAACAGCTTCGCCATCGAGGTAGCTGATCTCTACGCGCCGCCCGGAAGGCAGGGTTACAGATCGGACTTCAGTTTTGGGTGTGTTGGAATCTCTCATTGGCTTTCAATCTCGGTTGCTGTTTGGGCGGTGTTCTGAGAGCTAGAACACGGCCTCGCGTAAAAAGGTGCGCAAAGCTGCACCAGATTCTTTCGCGCACAGGTACGATGTAACGATGCCTCCTATTGGCCCCTTGGAAATTGGCGTTGTACTGCTGATCGTGCTCTTAATCGTCGGCCCGAAGAAGCTGCCCGGGCTGGGCCGCAATCTCGGTACCGGAATGCGCGAGTTCAAGGATTCGATCACCAGTCGTGGTGGCGATGACTCTGAAGATCAGCCAGCGAAGATTGACGCCGCAGCGGCCGATTCGACGCCAGCGGCCGAGCCGAGCGCCGCGCCCGAGAAGCAGCCGCGCGGCGACGCGTAAGGCCCGCGATGCCGGCCGTCCGGCCGATTGGCCACGAAGAGAGGATCAGCATTGTCGATCACCTCGACGAGCTGCGCTCGAGGCTAGTCGTCTGTATCGCGATTCTCGCTGGTTGCTTTGCTGTCTGTTACTGGCAGAACAACGCGATTCTCGAGATTGTCAACCAGCCACTGGCGAAAGCTCAACGCAGCGGTGGGCAGGATTCGCTGCAGCAGAGCCAGCGGTTTGACCGGGCGCTTGAAACCGTGCTCAAGCAGCTCGCACCGGCACTTCAAAGCACGAGCAAATCGCTTGATTCGCTCGCGTCAGAGCCCGGCGTTAGCGCCGCGACCAAGCTCCAGGCGGATCGCGCCCGCGAGCAGCTCGCGAAGGCTTCGGCGGCAACGGCGCTGGCAACCAAGGCGGTACCTACCGACCGTGGGCGCAGACCGATAACGCTTGGCGTGGCCGAGCCGTTTGTAGCGACCTTCACCGTCGCCGCTTATGCCGCGCTGCTGCTGGCCTTGCCATTCATTCTCTGGCAGATCTACGCCTTCATCTTGCCGGCCTTCGATCCGAAGGAGCGCAAGCTCGTGATTCCGATGATGGCGCTGATACCGGTGCTCTTTGCGGCCGGCGTGCTGTTCGGCTATTACGGAGCGTTGCCGCGGGCGGTCAACTTCCTCCAGAACTACAACAGCGGCGAATTTGACATCCAGATACAGGCTCGCGACTACTACAGATTCGTAGTTCTCTTCCTCGCCTTAATGGGGCTCGTCTTCCAAATACCGGTTGGCGTACTGGTCTTGACGCGCACCGGCGTCGTTAATGCACGGACGCTTTGGAAGCGCCAGGGCTACGTGATTCTCGGCATTTCGGTAGTCGCTGCCGTTGCGACACCAACTCCCGACCCGGTCACGATGCTGGTCACAATGTTGCCGCTGATTGTGCTTTACGAGCTGAGTATTGGTCTCTCCTACATCTTCAGACCGCGCGGCGGCACGATCACCAGCCGCTGGGAAGACTGGTGGGATGAGGACGACGAGCAGGAAGTCCTTGCCGCAGATAGCGCCGGCGAAGAGAGTGCTGGCGCCGAGCACGACCAGACCCCCGTATCCTGAACTAATGCTCTTTGACCTACGAGGAAAAGGCCGTCGCCGGACGGTCAAAATTGTCTACGGCGGCCTCGCACTGTTGCTCGGTCTTGGGCTCGTCGCCTTTGGCATCGGCGGCGCAACCTCTGGCGGCCTGGTCGACGCGTTCACCGGCGGCGGCGGATCGGGCACCAGTATCTACAGCGATCAGGTCAAGGCGCTGACGAAGAAGGTCACGGCCGACCCCAAGGACGAGGCTTCGTGGGCAGCGCTGACGAAGGCACAGGTTCAGCAGGCGTCGATCATCGGTTACGACCAGACGACCCAAACCTACACTGCGGCTGGACAGGCCGAGCTGGCGAAGGGCGCCGCCAGCTGGCAGCGCTACCTCGCACTGAACCCGAAGAAGCCGGACGATCGCGTCGCCTCACTGATGGTCAACGCTTACGGGCCGGGCGGGCTAAACGAGCCGGTTAAGTCGGCCGCTGCGCTGAAGGTCGTGATCGAAACCCGGGGCCCGAGTGCTGCGCTCTACTCGCAGCTCGCCGTCCTCTCATACCTCGCGGGCAACAAGCGTGAGAGCGATATCGCTGAGCAGCGTGCGCTTGAACTGACTCCTGCCGATGAGCGTAAATTGGTCGCCGCTCAGCTGGCAACGCAGCGAACACAGATCGATAGCGCAAAGGCTCAGGCCGCCCAGCAGCAGTCGCAGGGCGCGCCAGGCCTCGGCGGCTGAGCGCCAGCGGCTAAACTTCGCCGCCGATACGCCCCTGTAGCTCAACTGGCAGAGCAGCGGACTCTTAATCCGAAGGTTCCAGGTTCGATTCCTGGCGGGGGCATAGCTGTTAGCCCAGCGGTATGGCAGAATCAGCGCGATGCTCGCCTCGCTCAACGGTCAGATCATGGAAGCTGAAGCCGCGTTGGTGCCCGCCAACGATGTTGGCCTCTTGCGCGGCGACGGCGTCTTCGAAGTAATTCGCGTCTATAACGGTGTTCCGTTTGCGCTCGAGGAGCACTTCGAGCGGATGGAGCGCTCGGCGACGAAGCTGATGATCGGCTTCGATCGTGCAGCGATGGAGGCTGAGACGGCCGCGCTGCTTGCAGCTGCCCCGGGGCACGACGGCTGTTTGCGGCTCGTCTCGACCGGCGCCGGCACGCGGCTCGCGTTCGTCGAAGCGCTGCCGCCGATTCCGCCGTCGATCACGCTGACGACACTGCCCTATTCGTCAACGATCCTGCTTGATGGAGTTAAGTCGCTCTCCTACGCCGCCAACATGTTGGCGACGCGGATCGCTGCCGACCGCGGTGCCAGCGAGGCTTTGCTGGTGACCGAGAGTGGAACGGTGCTCGAAGGCCCGCGCCAGAGCTTCGTCGCTTCGCTCGACGGCGAGCGGCTAATCACGCCGCCGCTCAGCGACCGTGTGCTGGATTCGATCACGCGCCGCGTACTGCTTGGAACTGGCCTAGTTGAGGAAGAATCGATCGCCGTTGATCAGATCCCTCAGATCAAGGAGGCATTCCTCGCCTCGACGCTGCGCGAGGTGCATCCTGTCTCAGCGATCGATGATCATCAGATCGAAGCGCCGGGCCCACTCTCGGCTGCCGTCGACAAGGTTCTGCGGGCGACGATCGCCGAGGCGGTCGGTCAACCGGCGTGAAGCTCGTAACGGTAATCGGCAACCGTCCGCAGTTCATCAAGGCCGCCGCAGTCTCCGGGCCGCTGCGCGCCGAGCACGAAGAGCTGCTGGTTCACACCGGCCAGCACTACGACGACGAGCTCTCGACAATCTTCATTGAGGAGCTGGGGACGCCCCGGCCGGAAGTTCAGCTAGCAATTTCGGGCGGCAGTAATAGCGAGCAGACGGCGCGGATGATCGCTGCGCTGGCGCCGCTGCTGGACGAACAGCAGCCGGACGCGGTGCTCGTCTACGGCGACACCAACTCGACGCTGGCCGGCGCGCTGACGGCCGCGCAGGCAAATATTCCCGTTGTTCACGTCGAGGCTGGGATGCGCTCCTTTGACCGAACGATGCCGGAGGAGCTGAACCGAATTCTCACCGACCACTGTTCCGAGCTGCTGCTCTGCCCCTCGCAGGTGGCGATCGCAAATCTTCAGAATGAAGGGCTTGGAACGCGGGCGCTGCTGGTGGGGGACGTGATGGTTGACGTTGCCGAGCTGATGCGGCCCCGTGCGGCGGCCAACCTCGCTGCGCTCGAAGCGGCCGGCGTTGAGTCCGGTGGGTACCTGCTTGCGACTGCACACCGCGCCGCCAATGTTGATGACCCAGCGCGGCTCGCATCGTTGGTTGAGCTTCTGCTCGCCGTCCCCGGTCCGGTCGTGCTGCCACTCCACCCGCGAACGCGGGCGCGGCTCGAGGCGGCTGGGCTTTTATCCGCTTTGGAGGCTGGCGGCGTGCGCGTCCTGCCGCCGCTTGGTTACCTCGACTTCACGGCGTTGCTGCTCAGCGCCCGCGCCGTCCTGACCGATTCTGGTGGCGCGCAGAAGGAGGCCTATCTTGCCGGCGTTCAGTGCGTCACGATGCGCAACACGACGGAGTGGACCGAGACCGTTCACTCAGGCTGGAACTCGCTCGTTGATCTTGACGCGGCGGCTGCGGTTGCGGCGCTAGAACTGGCACCCAGCGGCGAGCGCCCCGATTGTTACGGCGACGGTCACGCGGCTGACGCAGTTGTCGCGGCGATCAGCTCGCTGGCGGCTTAGTACTCGGTCGCCCGATCTGCTCGACCGTGATGCCGGTCGCTGCAAGCGAGTCTGCGTTGAGGATGCCACGCCCGTCGAGGACGACGCGAACTCCGGGTAGGTCGGCTGCGCTGAGCTGCGCATATTCGGCGTGATCGGCTTGGACGATCGCGGCGTCAATCGGCTCGTGATCCCAGGGCGTTAGTCCCAGCGCCGCCAGCTCATCGTCGCTGTAGAGCGGGTCGCTGACGAGCACCTTGGCACCGAGCGCTTCCAAAGCCGCAGTGACGCCAAAGACGCCGCTGAAGGCCGTTTCCTTTACTCCGCCGCGATAAGCGGCGCCGAGGACCAATACGCGGCTGCTCTGGAGGCCGTCAAGCGCCTTCTCCAGCCGTTGTGCGGCGTAGGCAGGCATCTGCTCGTTTACGCCCCTTGCGGCGGCTGGGAGCGCCGCATCGGGGTCTCCTTCGAGGTAAAAGCGCGGGTAGACGGGGATGCAGTGGCCACCAACGGCAATTCCGGGGCTGTGGATATGGCTGAAGGGCTGACTGTTGGCCGCTTCAATCACGCGCTCAACGTCAATTCCTTCGCGGTCGGCGAAGCGCGCCAGCTCGTTGGCGAAGGCGATGTTGATGTCGCGGTAGGTCGTCTCGGCGAGCTTCACCATCTCGGCCGCTTCGGCCGATCCCGTCGGCCAGACCTCGGCCTCGAGGAATGAGCCGTAAAGCTCTACGCCGCGCGCCTCGCCGGTTTCGCTGAGCCCGCCAACAATCTTTGGGTATTTAGCGAGGTCGGCAAAGATGCGCCCGCTGAAGACGCGCTCGGGGCTGAAGACGGTGAAGAAGTCCTGCTCGGCTTTGAGTCCACTTGCGGCTTCCAGCGCAGGTGAGATGCGGTCGCGCGTCGTGCCGACCGGCAAGGTCGTCTCGATCGCGACCGTCGTGCCGGCCTGCAGGCCTGCGCCGATCGCAGCTACCGCTGCGTCGAGCGCGCCCCAGTCAGGCTTGGCGTTGTCGTCAACGGCCAGTGGTGGGACGGTGACGACGAGCTCGGGGCCCTCAGCGACGGCGGCGGTGGTATCGAGCTGGGCGCGCAGCGCGCCGCTGGCGATCACCTCGGCCAAAGCCTCTTCTAGCCCAGCTTCACCGGGGAACGGCGGCTGGGCTTTATTGACCAGCTCAACGACCTCAGGATTGATGTCGCAGCCGACGACGCTGTGGCCGCTGCGCGCGATCTGCACCGCCAGCGGCAGCCCAAT
>JBIHZY010000072.1:0-8695 GCA_044240185.1 Solirubrobacteraceae bacterium | reverse complement strand
CATCGCAGAAAGCGCGCAGGAGCAAGTGGCTGTCGTTGGTGGCGGTCATGATGGCTCTATCGATGGATACGGTTTTGCTACTCCACGGGTTTGCCGGAACGGCTGGCAGTTGGGACGCTTTCAGCGATCATCTCGACCGCGAACGCTACCGGCCGCTGACTCCTGAGCTGAGAGGACACGGCCAGAACGGAGCTGTGCGCCCAATCTCATTTGAACTCTGCGTCGCCGACCTGCTCGCCGCCGCGCCTCCTCGCTTCACACTTGCGGGCTACTCGCTTGGCGGGCGAATCGCGCTCCAGCTCGCGTTAGCTGCGCCTGAGCGGATCGATCGCCTGGTCCTGATCTCGAGCAGCGCCGGAATTACAGATCAAGCTGAGCGCAGCGCACGCTTGACTAAAGACCTGGCTCTCGCTGACGAGATCGAGGCCGGACCGATCTCCCGCTTTGCCGACGAATGGCTTGCTGGCCCGCTTTTTGCCAACGACCGGGCTGAAGTGAACGCCGCGGCGCGCGCTGAGATCGAGAAGAACTCGCCCGCAGACCTCGCGGCGGCGCTGCGTGGCATGAGCGTCGGGCAAATGGAGCCACTCTGGCCGCGGCTCGCCGAGATCGCAGCGCCTACCACCGTGGTCGCCGGTCAATCGGACGGCCGTTACGTTGAACTCGCTGAGCAGATCGCGGACGCGATTGATGGCAGCGAACTCGAACTGATCGACGGCGCCGGGCACGCGCTGCCGCGCAGCGCCCCTGAGCGGCTCGCAGCGCTCTTCTAGGCCGAGATCAGGCTTCGGCAGGGCCAACGCCCAGGCCAGGGCCCAGCGGCACCGTAATCGCGCCGTCGCTCGGCGCGAGCAGACCGCCGTCAAGTCCATCGAATCGGTCTAGTGTTGCGAGGCCCGAAGGAACCATGATCCGCAGAGCGGCCGCGGCATGTAACGCGGCGGCAATTCCAATTGGGCCGTCGAGCATTGAAGCTAAATAAACCTCTGTGCCCGAGCTACGAGCCAGCGCAGCCTGCGCTAGCAAGCCCGAAACGCCGCCGGCGCGCCCCAACTTCAGACAGATCAGCTCTGACGCGCCGCTGACTAGCGCGCCGTCGTCGGCTGCAGTTTCGTCGATTGAGATTGGGGTCTCGACCAGGGCGCGCAGCTCCTCCGTGTGCTCAAGGCCTCTCACAGGCTCCTCTACAAGCTCAATGCCGAACGGCTCAAGCGCCGCTAATGCGTCGATCGCCTGCGCGACGGTCCAAGCACCGTTGGCGTCGATCCGAATCGCGACCTTCGGCCCAATTGCGACGCGGATCGCTTCAAGTCGCTCAACGTCTCCGCTGCCACCAACCTTGACCTTGATCGTCGTGAAGCCAGCTCCGACTGCGGCACGCGCCTGTGCGGCCGCGCTCTCCGGCTCGTCCGCTCCAATCACGGCGTTGACGGGGACGCGTGCCAGAGGCTCGGCGGAGAGCAATGACGCCAGCGGCGCGCCTTCGCGCTGACCGGCCAGATCCCAGAGCGCAGTGTCGATCGCAGCGACAGCTTGCGGAAGAGGATCTGCCCTACGGGCGCTGTCCAGTAGCTCAGCGCCGCTAGCGCCCGCCGGCGCGGCCCTCAAAGCGGCGACTTGACGCTCTAGTGCAGCTAGACATTGTTCGTCGCTGACGCCGTCGAAAGGCTCGAGCGGTGCTGCTTCGCCCCAACCGACTAGTCCGTGCTCTGCTTCTAAGCAGACCAATATCAGGCGGCGCTCGTCGATCGTCTCGTTAGCGCCCACCAACGGTTCGCTGAGAGGCAGTGAGATCCGTTCTAGGTCGGCCTTCATAGCTAATTCAGTAGCAGGCCGATGGTCAGCAGCAGGCAGAACGCCAGCTCCAGCAGGCCTGCCCTCGCGAGCGCCGAGTTGAGCGTTGGGCCATCGGTGTGGGATGCGACCGTCTTAGCGAGCGCGACAGCAAGAGGGATCGTGAGTACGACGAGCAACGGCCACGCGTTGAGCGAACCGACTAGGGATGGAATCAGCGCGGTCGGGTAGGCGAGCGCCACCATCACGGCGAAGAGGCGGCGCGTGTTGGCGCGCCCGAGCCTGACGGCAAGCGTCTTCTTACCTGCCCGACGATCGGTTTCAAGGTCGCGGACATTATTGACGACGAGAATCGCCGAGGCCAGCAGTCCAACCGGAACTGCGAGCACAAATGCTTCCCATTCCAGCGCTTGGCGTTGGACGAAGTAGGAGCCGGTGACGGCGACAATGCCGAAGAATGTGAAGACGAAGAGTTCGCCGAAACCCTCGTATCCGTAGGGACGCGGGCCGCCCGTGTAAAGCACGCCGGCGAGGATTGAAGCTGCGCCGATCAGCAGCAGGACCGGGCCAGCAATGATGATCAGATAAATGCCGCAGAGCACCGCCATGCCAAAGCTTGCGTAGGTTGCGAAGAGCACCTGTTTGGGCGGAACTAATCCACCAGCGGTGACGCGGACGGGGCCGAGCCGGTCCTCAGTGTCCGCGCCGCGGCGAGCGTCGGAATAATCGTTCGAGAGATTGGTTCCCACTTGGATGAAGAGCGCTCCGAGCGACGCCGCAACGAAGGCCAGCCAATCGAGCGGTCCAACAGTCCACGCCAGCGCGGTTCCAACCAAGACCGGAGCGACGGCAGCTGGAAGCGTCCGCGGCCGCGAAGCGATCAGCCAGATTTGGAGACTCGAAAGCGTCCCCGGATTCTTCTGGGTCCGTTCTGCAGCCACTTCGTTTATGGCCGCTTCGGGAACTTCGAGAAGTCCGGTTTGCGCTTCTCGACGTAGGCGTCGCGGCCCTCTTGTGCCTCTTCAGACATGTAGAACAGCAGCGTGGCGTCGCCGGCAAGCTGCTGGACGCCTGCTAGCCCGTCGTCCGCGGCGTTGAATGAGGCTTTCAGCATCCGTAGCGACATCGGTGAGAGCTCGAGCATCTCCCGGGCCCACTGAACGGTCTCCTCTTCCAGCGACTCAAGTTCGACCACGGAATTGACGAGGCCCCAGTCGAGCGCTGTCTGAGCGTCGTATTGGCGGCAGAGGAACCAGATCTCTTTGGCTCGCTTCTGGCCGATCTGTCGGGCCAACAGGCCTGAACCAAAGCCACCGTCGAATGAGCCGACGCGCGGGCCGGTCTGGCCAAAGCGTGCGTTCTCGGCGGCGATCGAGAGGTCGCAGCAGATGTGCAAGATGTGGCCGCCGCCGATCGCGAAGCCGGCGATCATCGCGACGATCGGCTTCGGGCAGCGACGCATCTGAATCTGAAGATCGAGCACGTTGAGGCGGCCAATTCCCTTCTCCGCCATCTCGTCGTCGCCGATGTAACCGTCATCGCCTCGAATCCGCTGGTCGCCGCCGGAACAGAAGGCCATGTCGCCTTGCCCCGTGAGGATGATCACGCCGACCTCTGGGTCGTTCTGGGCCTGGTTGAAAGCCTCGCTCAGCTGGAACAGAGTCTGCGGGCGAAACGCGTTGCGCACATCTGGGCGGTTGATCGTGATCTTTGCGATTCCATCGCCGCTGAGCTCGTAGCGGATGTCGCTGTATTCGCCTGCGGCGCTCCATTGCGCGGCTGGCCGGATTGTCGTCTTATCGCTCATAGAGGGGAGAGGCTAGCTTCCTCTTTGTGCTCGTCGATTCCTGGCTACCGCGAGCGGCTGCAACAGCACCGCAGTCGCTGGCCGTCAACAACCTCACCTACGGTCAGCTTCTGGAGCAGGCTGAGCGCGCAGCACGCCAGCTCGCGGCGCTCGGTGTAGTCAACGGCGACCGCGTGGCGCTGCTTCTACCACCCGGTGAGCAGTTCGCAATTCACTTCCACGCAGCGCTCTTGCTCGGCGCCGTCGCCGTCCCAATCGATCCAGCCGCAGCCGCCGATCAGATCGCCACCCGCACCAGCGACTCGCGCGTCGTTGTCGACGGGCCGCTCGAATCTCACGAGGATCCGGCGACGACGCTGCTCGCGACGCACGACCTCGCCGCGCCAGCGGTCGTGATCTATAGCTCGGGCAGCAGCGGAGCAGCGAAGGAGGTAGTGCTCAGCTACGGCAACTTCTGGTGGAGCGCTACCGGCTCGGCCGTCGCGATCGGTCTCGACGGCAATGAGCGCTGGCTCTGCCCGCTCCCATTCAGCCACGTGGGCGGCCTCTCGGTGCTCGTTCGCTCGGCGATCTACGGCACGCAGGCGCTGGTTCAAGAGCGGTTCGAACTCGACGCCGTAGTCGCAGCGCTGCAAGCCAGCGACGGGCCGACGCTGGTGTCGCTAGTCCCGACCACGCTGCAGCGCTTGCTTGACGCTGGGCTTCGCGAACCTCCGAGCCTCCGTTGGGTTTTGCTCGGAGGCGGGCCGATCAGTGAAGAGCTGCTCGCGCAAGCAGCAGATTCGTTGGTCCCGGTTGCCCCGTCCTACGGCATGACTGAGGCCTGCTCGCAGATCGCTACTCGCGGCGCGCAGCTCTTCTGTACACGCGTCGAGTTAGGGGAGGGCAACGAGATCCTCGTTAGTGGCCCGACCGTCGCCCCGCAGTGCCAGCCGCAGTTGCGAAGCGGTGACGTTGGCCGATGGGCAAGCGACGACCAGCTCGAAGTCGTCGGACGACTCTCTGACCTGATCATCAGCGGCGGCGAGAACGTCGCCCCGGAGACGGTCGAAGCTGCGCTAGCGCAGCATCCCTCGGTTGCCGACGTCGCAGTCGTTGGCCGCGAAGACGCGCAGTGGGGACAGCGCGTGACGGCAATCGTCGTGCTCGAGACCGGCTCGGTCGTGACCGCTGAGGAGCTGATCGAGTTCTCTCGCTCGCGGCTCGCACCGCATGAGCGGCCGAAGCAAGTTGAGTTCCGATCGACGCTCGGCCGCAGCGCCACAGGGAAGCTCACTCGCCGTGAGCTCTAGGCTGGCGCTGTGAGCGACCCGAGCGAACTACGAGGAACCCAGCGCGACCGCTGGGAGGCTGCGGCGCCGGGCTGGGAAGCGCGCGCCGCGACGGTCACGGCCGCCGGCGCAGCGGTCGCAGATTGGCTCGTTGAAGCGGTCCAGCTTGCGCCCGGCGATCGCGTGCTGGAGGTTGCTGGTGGCCTCGGCGACGTTGGCTTGCTGGCCGCCGAAGTGGTCGGTCCCAGCGGCGAAGTTTTGATCACCGACGGTGCAGAAGCGATGGTCGAAGGCGCAGCGCGCCGTGCTGAGCAGAGTGGGCTTGCGCAAGTCAAGGTTGCGCGGATGGAAGCGGAGTGGCTCGATGCCGAGACGGCAAGCTTCAACGCTGTTCTCAGCCGCTGGGGATACATGCTCGTCGTCGACCCAGAAGCGGCACTGCGCGAGGCGCGCCGCGTTCTCGTCCCCGGTGGCCGCATCGCGCTCGCCGTCTGGCGCCCGCTTGCCGCCAACCCGTGGATGGCGGTCGCCCGCGCAGAGTTCGAGCGCCGCGGGCTGACAGTCGCCCCTGGACCGGACGCGCCAGACCCATTCCGCTTCGGTGCTGAGGGGATGATTGACGAGCTCCTTCTGAACGCTGGCTTCATCGAAGTGCGTACCGAGTCTGTTGACCTGGTCTGGACGCTCGCCAGCCTTGACGACTGGTGGGAGCACATGCGCAGCACCTCCAGCATCATTGGCCGCGCCGCAACCGAGCTGTCGCCCGCAGAGCACTACGAGCTGCGTGAGGCGCTAGACGAGCAATACGGCCAGTTCCTGCAGCCCGATTCCTCCTTGCAGCTACCCGGTAGCACCTGGGTTGCCGTCGCCGAGGCGTAGTCGCGCGGCAAGAATGCGCGGCACTGTCCTACCATCAGCGCCATGCTCTATGACGAACACGCCGACCTAACCCTGCTCGAAGGAAAGACCGTTGCGATCATCGGCTACGGCTCGCAGGGCCATGCCCATGCGCTCAACCTCAAGGATTCTGGCGTCTCAGTAGTCGTCGGCCTACGCGAAGACTCTGCGAGCGTCGCTGAAGCGCGCGCCGAGGGTCTCGAAGTGATGTCGGTTGCCGACGCAACGAGCAAGGGCGACCTTGTGATGATTCTTCTTCCCGACGAGCTCCATCACGACGTTTACAACGCCGAGATCGTCGACGGCCTAGCCCCCGGCAACATGCTCCTCTTCGGCCATGGCTTCTCTGTCCACTACGACGAAGTAACGCCGCCAGCAGAGGTTGACGTCGTGCTCGTAGCGCCGAAGGGCCCAGGTCATCTCGTCCGCCGTCAATTCGTAGAGGGAAGCGGAGTTCCCGGCCTGATCGCCGTCGAGCAGGACGCGACCGGCAACGCGCAACAACTTGCGCTGGCTTACGCGATGGGGATTGGCTGCACGCGCGGCGGCGTGATCGAAACAACCTTCAAGGATGAGACGGAAACCGATCTCTTCGGCGAGCAAGCGGTCCTCTGCGGCGGCGCCAGCGCGCTGGTCCAGGCCGGCTTCGAGACTCTGGTAGATGCGGGCTATGACCCACAGATGGCCTACTTCGAGTGCCTTCACGAGCTGAAGCTGATCGTCGACCTGATGTACGAGAAGGGCCTGGCGGGAATGCGCTACTCGATCTCAAATACTGCTGAATTTGGCGATTACAGCCGCGGTTCGCGCGTCATTAACGATCAGGTGCGAGCTGAGATGAAGCAGATCCTTGGGGAGATTCAGTCGGGTGAGTTCGCCCGCGAGTGGATCGCTGAGAACCGCGCCGGTCAGGAGAATTTCCTGCGCATGCGGGCCGAACAAGCTGACACGCAGATCGAGTCCACGGGCCAGGAGCTGCGCTCGAAGATGGACTGGATCAAGACCGATTTCTAAGCAAGCGCCTGTCAGCGCCGAAAAACTAGCTAACGCAGTGATTCCGGCTGAGATCAAGCCTGGCGATGGTCGCTTTGGCTGTGGCCCATCGAAGGTGCGGCCCGCGCAGCTCGAGGCGCTCGCCAAAACCGGCTCGCAGCTGCTTGGCACGTCGCACCGCCAGCCAGCGGTTGTCGATCTCGTTGGGCGCGTCCGCGGCGGGCTGAGAGAGCTCTTCACGCTTCCCGACGGCTATGAGGTGATGCTCGGGAACGGCGGGGCGACCGCCTTCTGGGACGCGGCTACCTTCGGACTTGTTGACGAACGCGCACTCCATCTCGTCTACGGAGAGTTCACGCGCAAGTTTGCCGACTGCACTAACTCGGCTCCATTCCTCGGCGATTCGATCATCGTCGAATCCGAGGCCGGCGATGCCCCGGCGCCGACCGCTGACGCTGACGCCGACGTGATCGCCTGGGCCCACAATGAAACTTCGACCGGCGTGATGGTTCCGGTTGGGCGGCCGACCGACGCCGGCGACGCCCTGGTCGTGATCGACGCCACCTCGGGTGCCGGTGGCCTACCGCTCGACGCGTCGCAGTCGGACGTCTACTACTTCGCACCGCAGAAAGGCCTCGCCTCGGACGGTGGTCTCTGGCTAGCGCTTGCCAGCCCTGCCGCGATTGAGCGGATCGAGCGAATTGGTGCCTCGGGGCGTTGGATCCCGCCGTTCCTTTCGCTGAAGACGGCGCTCGACAGCTCACGTAAGGACCAGACCTACAACACGCCAGCGATCGCAACGCTCTTCCTACTCGCCGAGCAGATCGACTGGATGCTTGAGCTTGGCGGCCTCGACGGCTGCGTTGCTAGGACAACCGCTTCATCGGATCACCTTTACGGCTGGGCCGACGGGTCGGATTACGCGTCTCCCTTCGTCGCAGACCCGGCGAAGCGCTCGCTCGTAGTCGGCACGATCGATCTCGACGAGGCAATCGACGGGGCTGCCGTAGCGGCAGTGCTACGAGCCAACGGGGTGCTCGATGTAGAGCCGTATCGCAAACTAGGACGCAATCAGCTCCGGGTCGCAATGTTCCCGGCGATCGAGACGGCCGACGTTGAGGCCCTCACAGCGTGCATCGATTGGGTCGTCGAGAACGCGGACGTCGGGAGCAACCAATGAGTGAGCCGGCACGCGTCCTGGTCTGCGAGAAGATTGGGGACAGCGGCGTGCAGCTGCTGCGCGACTCCGGCTTCGAAGTCGAGATTGGGACAGAGTGGGACCGTGAGGAGCTGCTCAAGAACGTGAGCCGCTTTGATGGGCTGCTGATCCGCTCGGCCACCAACGTAGACGCTGAGCTGCTCGACAGAGCGACCAGTCTGAAAGTCGTCGGCCGCGCCGGCGTCGGGGTCGACAACGTCGGCGTCGAGGACGCGACCAAAAACGGCGTGATCGTCGCGAACGCACCCGAATCAAACGTCGTGACGGCCGCTGAGCACACGATGGCGCTGCTGCTCTCGCTCGCGCGAAATGTCCCCCAGGCCCACGGTGCGCTCACAGAAGGTCGGTGGGAGCGCTCGCAGCATTCAGGCGTTGAGCTGCTCGATAAGACGCTCGGGATTCTTGGCTTCGGACGGATCGGCCAGCTAGTCGCTACACGCGCTCAGGCCTTTGGAATGAAGGTCCTTGCGTTCGACCCGTTCATCGGCTCGGAGCGTTACCGCGAGCTCGGTGTGACACAGGCCGAGAGCCCAGACGAGCTCTACGCTGAAGCCGATTTCATCACGCTGCACCTTCCAAAAACGCCTGAAACCGAGGGCTGGCTCAACGCTGAAGCGTTCGCCAAGATGAAGGATGGCGTCCGCGTCCTCAACGTCGCCCGTGGGCCGCTAATTGTCGACGAGGACCTCCAGGCAGCGCTCGATTCCGGCAAGG
>JBIHZY010000071.1:0-8713 GCA_044240185.1 Solirubrobacteraceae bacterium | reverse complement strand
CCTGCGAAGCTGTAGCGGTGGGATTCACGCTGACAGGACCAAGCTTAACTTTGCGCCCTCCGCAGCAGGGCGACGCTGAAGCTCTGCTCGCGCTCGCCAGCGACCCGGAGGTGACGCGCTGGTTCTCATGGGGGCCGTACAACGACATCGCGCAGCCACGCGAGTACATCGAGCGTTGCGCTTGGCAGCGTGAGCGCGGCGAACAGCTCGATCTGCTGATCATCGACCGCGAACGCGGCCCGGCAGGAATCACCGGCCTTAGCGAGTTCAGCTACCGCGACCGTCGCTGCATTGTCGGCACTTGGCTCGGTGCCGACTTTTGGGGCAGTCAGGTCAACCGCGAATCGAAGGCGCTGATCGCCCATCTTGGCTTCGAGCTGCTGGGAATGAACCGGATCGGCTCCTACTCGAACCCTGAGAACGAGCGCTCAACTCGGGCGCTTGAGGCGGTTGGATACTCACGTGAGGGCGTGCTGCGCCAGTGGCACCATCACGGCGAGCGCTACCTCGACGTAAACATCTTCGGAATGCTGCGCGACGACTGGCGCGCGAGTGAACAGGCTGAAATTGAGATCAGCAGCGAGGGAACGCCGCCGAGCGCCTTCCTGCAGTCCTCCTAGTCGCGCGCGCTCCAGCTGAAACCACGGACCGCGAGGATCACGCAGGCCAGCGTCCAGACCGCGACGACGGCAAGGTCGGATAAGTGGTCGGTGATCGGCGCTCCGGTTACCAGCGCCGCGCTGATCCCGTTGATCACGTGGACCAGCGGCAGCGCGTTGGCGATGTCGCGTAGGAAGGTCGGAACGTTGTCGACATCAAAAAAGACGCCGGAGATGAAGATCATCGGCAGGAAGACGAGGTTGGTGTAGGCCGGGGCCGCTTCAAAGTTCGGAATTACGTGCGAGAAGGCGACGCCCATTGAGGCAAAGCAGGCAACACCGAGCACCGTGAAGACGGCCAGCTCAGCCCAATCCTTCGGCCAACCGAGGCCAAAGAAGAGCTTGCCGGCGACGATGATGATCAGGATCTGAATCACGGCGTTGGTCGCGGCGCTGCCGATGATGCCCGAAAGGTAGGAGGTGCCCGGCAGCGGCGTGCCGCGCACGCGCTTGAGCACACCCTGCTCGCGCAGGAAGGTCATCTGAGTTGCGAGCGCGTTGAAGGTTGTTGCCATCACGCTGAGCCCGGCGATCCCCGGCACCAAAACGTTGAGATTGGCCTGGTTACCGCTGAAGACCGCGCCAAAGAGGAAGAGGAAGATCAGCGGCAGCACGAAGCTGAAGAAGGCGGCCGTCGGGTTGCGCCAAAACATCTTGCGCTCTAGGCGGTACTGGCGCCAGGCGAGTGTTGTGTCGCTCATCGCTGCGCCTCGCTAGTTTCGTCGGCCGTCAGTTCGAGGTAGACGTCCTCCAGCGACGGGCGTACAACAGAGCAGTCGGCGAGCGACTCTCCGCGGGCGATCGCCTCGCCGGTGAGGCGATGGAGCAGCTCGGTCGGGTCATCAACCTCTTCGCTCTTAAGCACGCCGCTGCCGTCGCGCCAGCTGACGCGGTAGCGGGCCGACGCTTCGCTGAGCGTGCCCGGCGGGCCTTCGGCGAGGATTTTGCCGCTCTTGATGATCGCCACTCGGTCGCAAAGCTCCTGCGCCTCTTCGAGGTAGTGGGTCGTCAGCAGGACTGTCTTGCCAAGGTCGCGTAGCTGCTTGATCGTTGCCCATGCGGCCCGGCGCGCGGCTGGGTCAAAGCCGGTTGTCGGCTCGTCGAGGAAGATCAAGTCCGGGTCGCCGATCAGCGCCAGCGCAAGATCGAGCCGGCGCTGCTGGCCGCCTGAGAGCGCGCGCACGAGCGCCGTTGACTGCGCGGGGTCGTCTAGCCCGACAATTCGCAGAACCTCGTCAACATCGCGCGGGCGGGGGTAAAGCCCGGCCCAGTGGGAGACGGCTTCGCGGACGCGAACGTGGCGATACATCCCTGAGCTTTGGAGCACGATGCCAACCCGCTCGCGCAGCGCGCGAGCGCGCTGCGCAGGGTCAAATCCGAGCACCGAAACGCTGCCGCTGCTGCTGATCCTGTAGCCCTCAAGGATCTCAACGGTCGTTGTCTTACCGGCGCCATTGGGGCCAAGCAGGCCGAAAATCTCGCCTTCTGCGACCTCAAAGCTGACGCCGCCAACGGCCTCGTGGTCGTCGTAGAACTTGTGGAGATCTTCCACCGTTATTGCGGCTTGCTGGCTGGGCACCGCGCAATGATCGCAGCAAGATGCTGCAATTCGGTTAGCGGCAGCGCAGATTCGGGCTGAGAGCGCGATACTGAAGCGATGGCAAAGGCAAGACAAATTCCCGGCTTAAGCGCCGGGATGCGCTATTCGGACGCTGCGACAGCGACGATTGCCGTCCGTAGCGATGAACTCTTCGAACATGCGGCCGGTGTGCTTGATGTGACGCAGATCGAGGCAGTTCATGCGATGCGCGTGGCCACGCGCCGGCTCCGCTCGGTGCTGGAGTTCTATGAGCCTTGCCTTGACAGCGGCCAGCTCGGCCCGATCCTCGACGAGGTATGCGAACTAGCCGACGTGCTCGGGCAGCGCCGCGACCCGGATGTTGAGCTCGAAGCGCTGGCCGGTTTTGCCGCCGCCGCCAGCGAAGCTGAACGGCCAGGGATTGAACGCTTCATCGATCGCACCAGCGAGCAGCAGCAGCAGGCCAACGCTGAGTTAGCGCAGATGCTTGGAAAGATCGAAAGCGATGACCTGCGCGGTCGCCTCGCGGCGCTGATCGCAGCGCCGCCCGCGCCGCCCGTGGGCGTCGATCCTGAGCAGCCCGACGAGCCAGCCGACAACGGGACTCCCGCGCCGTCGGAAGGCGCTGTCCCGCCAGCCAAGAGCGGTTGGCTGCGGAGGCGTTAAGGCAATGAAAGCGCGCAAAGTAAAACAGCTCGACCCTGAAGGCACGCTTGCCGACAACGCTCAGCGCGTCGTTGCGGTTCGAATCGACGAGCTCTACGACTTCGTTCCGGCTGTACTCGACCCAAAGCGCGTCAAGAAGCTGCACGCTATGCGGATCGCAGCAAAGCGGCTGCGCTACGTGCTCGAAGTCACATCCTCGGTCTGCTTTGGCCCGTACGCGCTGACGGCAACCAAGCGCGTGCGCGAACTGCAGGATCTGCTCGGAGAAATTCATGACTGCGACGTTCATCTGCCGCGCGTTCAGCAGATCCGCGCTGAGCTGAGCGCGGACGCCGCCGCCGAGTTGGCGCTGCGCGCTGGTGGCGCCGCCGACCTTGACCCAGCGCTGGCCTCAGCGCTCCCGCACAGCGAAGATTGGGCCGGACTCGCAGCGCTGGAGCACTACCTCGCTGTTCGCCGTGGCCTGCTCTACGAGCGTTTCTTGACCGTCTGGCAGGACATTGAGCGCTCCGCACTACGCGCGCGCCTAGAGTACGCAATAGCTGAACGGCCGACACTGGCCTCCAGCGCGATCGAAACCGCACCGACTAACTGATGAGCGACACCGAGATAGAAAACGACCGAATGGGAGAACCCTCGCTGGGCCTCGAGGCGCCGTTCGACGCCCGCCCTACGGCCGATGATCCATTCCCAGCCCCACGCGAGTCGCTCGACCTTGCCGACCCCGCCGTTGCTCTAAACCGCGAGCTCTCATGGGTCGACTTCGATGACCGCGTACTGCAGCTATCGGAGCGCTCTGACCAGCCGCTGCTTGAGCGCGTGAAATTCTCGGCGATCTACTCGTCGAACCTTGATGAATTCTTCATGATCCGCGTCGCCGGCCTGCTCGACCAGGTTGACGCCGGCGTCGACCGCCAGCGCGGCGGCTATTCGCCATCGCAGACAATCGACGAGGTTCACGAACGCGTCGTTCCTCAGGTCGGCCGCCAGGCCCACCTGGTGGCAGAGACGCTTCTGCCGGAGCTCGCTGAGCACGGGATTGAAGTCGTCAGCCTCAGCTCGCTTTCGGACGAGGAACGGACCGAGTTGGCTGAGCGCTTTAAGCGGCAGGTGCTTCCGGTGCTGACGCCTCTGGCTGTAGGCCTCGGTCGCCCTTTCCCGTATATCTCGAATCTCTCGCTCAGCCTTGCTGTGCTGGTTCGTGACCCGCAGACCGACCAAACGATTTTCGCCCGCGTGAAGGTGCCGAAGGGTTTGATCCCACGCTTCTTCCCGATCAGCGAGGGTGAAACGCGCTTCGTCCTGCTCGAAGAATTGATTGCGGCAAACCTTCAAGGACTCTTCCCCGAGATGGAAGTAATCGACCACGGCTGCTTCCGCGTCACGCGCGACGCCGACTTCGACATCTCCGACGAGGCCGATGACCTGCTCAAAGCGATCGAAGCAGAGCTGCGCCAGCGACCCTTCGGTGAGGTCGTACGGCTGGAGCTTGAAGCTGGAATCAGCCCGGCGATCCGTGAGCAGCTCGTTGAAGCGCTGATCGTCGAGGAGCGCCAGATCTATTCAGTTCCTGGCCTGCTCGACATGACCGACCTTTGGCAGCTCGTAAAACTGCCAGGCCACGCCGAGCTGCGTGATGCTCCTGCAACGCCGCTGACTCAGCCGCGGCTCGCTCAGGCTGAGGTCGATGAGCGTTCGATCTTCTCTGTGATTCGTGAAGGCGACGTGCTGGTTCACCACCCGTATGAATCATTCTCAACCTCGGTCGAGCGCTTCGTGCAGGAGGCCGTTGAGGACCCAGACGTGCTGGCAATCAAACAGACCGTCTATCGCACCTCGGATGACTCTCCGCTCGTTCCGTCATTGATCCGTGCGACCGAGAAAGGCAAGCAGGCCGTCTGCCTCGTGGAGCTGAAGGCCCGCTTCGACGAGCGCGCCAACATTTCGTGGGCGCGCAAGCTTGAGCGGGCCGGCGTGCACGTCGTCTACGGCATGCCGGGAATCAAGATTCACGCCAAGTGCGTTCTCGTCGTGCGCCGCGAGGGCGATGGCGTTCGTCGCTATGTCCACGTCGGAACTGGCAACTACCACCCAACGACTGCGAGGCTTTACACCGACTTCGGCCTCTTCACTTGCGACGAACAGATCGGCGCCGACGTTGCCGAAATGTTCAACTTCCTGACTGGCTACGGCCGCCCTGCCAACTACCGCGAAGTGCTCGCGGCGCCGCACTTCATGCTCGAGGGAATCCTCGAACGGATAGAGCGCGTAATCGCAGCCAAGGCGGAAGGTCAGCACGCGCATATTCGGATGAAGATGAACGCGCTGGTTCACCCGGATGTCATTGAGGCGCTCTACCGCGCTTCCCAAGCTGGAGTTCCAATCGAGCTGAACGTACGCGGAATCTGCTGCCTGATCCCAGGCGTACCAGGTATGTCAGAGAACATCCGTGTCGTCTCAATTGTCGGCCGCTTCCTTGAGCATTCGCGCATCTACAGCTTCGAGCACGGCGACGAGGTCGAGGTTTACATCGGATCGGCCGACCTGATGCCCCGCAACCTCGACAACCGCGTCGAGCTGCTGACGCCGGTCAAGGACCCGATCTGCCGTGCTGAGGTGCTCGAAACGCTCGAGCGCTGCTTGGCCGACAATGTCAACGCTTGGGAATTGCAGAGCGACGGTAGTTGGCAGCCGGTCGTCGCAGGCCCCGGCGAAGAGCCGCGTTGCCTCCAGCGTGAGCTGCTCGCGCTTACAGCTGCACGCGCCGCTGAAGCTGCGACACAGGCGCCGTGAGCGACGACGAGCAGACGCTTCGCGAGCGAGTTCTCGAAGCCGAGATCAAAGTTCCCACGCGCGGCAATCGCAAACTCGGTCAGCTAATCGAGGCCGTCAACTCGAGCGAGCGGATTAAGTCAACTTGGTACATGGCCGGTTTGAACGCCAATCGGCTGGGGATGTCTGACCACTCCTGGGTCCACATTCAGATCGTCACGAACATCGCGCTGCGTTTGACGCGCCTGCTGGCCAAGCGCGGCGTCGAGGCCGGCATCGTCGCCGACCATGGAATGACCGAGCGAGATGCTGAAGTTGTGATTGCAGCCGGGGCGATGCTCCACGACCTTGGCCTCTCAATCAACCGCAAAGACCATGAGACCTACTCACTCTTCCTTGCCGCCGACCTGCTGCCCGGCCTGCTCGAAGATATTTACGAGGAGCCAGAGCGAACAGTGATCGCAAGCGAAGCGATGCACGCAATCATCTCGCACCGCTCGAAGGGCGAGCCATTGACGATTGAGGGCGCGATCGTCCGCGTTGCCGACGCGCTTGACATGGCGAAGGGCCGTGCGCGGTTGCCGTTCGAGGCGGGGGAGACCAACATCCATTCGCTTTCGGCCTACGCAATCGAAGAGGTCAAGATCAGCCCCGGCCGCGATACCGCTGTGCGCGTTGAGATCGAGATGAGCAACAGCGCTGGAATATTCCAAGTCGACGAGGGCCTCGGCACGAAGCTGCGCGGCACTCCGCTGGAATCACACATCGAAGTTGTCGCACGGATCGAGGGCGAGCACGAGAAACGGCTAGTGCCCGTATTTCGACTGTGACGGGAGGCACGGCCGCTGCCCGCCAGCGGCGCCTGACGGTCATCGTTGTGGCGCTGGTCGTAGTAGCAACTGCGCTGGTGCTCTTCACTGGGCCATTAAAGCCGGGGGGAGGGAGTGCTGGAAGCTCGTCGGCAGCGGTGACGACTTCCGCAGGCACCGACTCGGAACCGACGCCTGCCGCTGCCACAACTGCCGCGCCGAAGCCAGCGAGCGGGGACTATCGAGGCCCCGTCCCAATCCTGATGTACCACGTGATCAAGGCGCCGACTGCGAGCACGCCGATGGCTGAGCTTTGGACGCCTGCTGAAACATTCAAGGCGACGATCGAGCTGCTGAAGAAGAACGGCTACAGCGGCGTCACGCTCGATCAGGTGTGGAAGGCCTGGCAGGGCGGCCCCGGCCTTCCCGCGAGGCCGCTCGTGATCAGCTTCGATGACGGCTACCTCAGCCACACAGTTACCGCCAAGCCGATCCTGCAGGCGGCCGGCTGGCCTGGCGTGCTCAACCTCGAAGGGAAGAACATCGGCAAGGGCGGGCTGACGACAAACCAAGTTGAAGGGCTGATCGCGGCCGGCTGGGAGATCGACTCGCACACGCTGACTCACCCTGACTTGACGACGCTCGACGACGCAGCGCTGAAGACAGAGCTCGTTGATTCGCGCAAGCTCTTGCAAGAGAAGTTCAAGATTCCGGTCAACTTCTTCTGCTACCCGGCCGGCAAGAATGACGCCCGAGTCCGATCCGCCGTCGAAGCCGCCGGGTACAAAGGCGCTACGACCGTCGAGCCCGGCATTGCCTCGAAGAGCGACAACCCATACCTGCTGCCGCGGATCCGCGTAAACGGCACCGACTCGGCGGCAACCGTCGCCGCGCGTGTGAGCAGTGGCGCCGGCGTTACCGGCGGCTACTGAGCTGATTTAGGCGCGGCGGGCGATTAGTGCGTCGGCGGCGACTGCGCCGTGCTCGCTGACGATTACAGGGTTGCACTCGATCAGCTCTAGTCGATCGGAGAGCAGCAGTTCGCCGATGCCGGCGGCAAACTCGGCAAGTGCGCCGATTGCCAGCTTGACGCCGCCGCGACCGCCGTCGAGCAGCGCTGCACCGCGCAGGTTGCGGATCGCCTCCTCGATCTCCGTCGCCGAGGCTGGGAGCGGGATCACTGCCGCGTCGCTCAGTAGCTCGGTCCAGATTCCGCCGAGGCCAACGATCAGCGCTGGAACAACCGCGTCGGTGCGCGCGGCGACGATCATCTCGACACCCGGCTCGGCCATCGCTTCAACGAAGAGCGACGCCGAAGCGGCGGCCGGTAGCTCGCTCAGGCGCGAGTAGGCCGCGCGCACGTCGGCCTCGCTCTGCAGATCTAGCGCCAGTGCTCCTAGCTCGCTCTTGTGGCGTAGCTCGGGGCCAGAGAGTTTGATTACAACGCGGCCACCAAGTTGACTAAGCGCCGCGACAGCGTCGTCTTGATCGCCGACGACGCGCCCTTCAGGGACGGCGAGAGCGTGCGCCGCCAGCAGCGCCTTCGCATCATGTTCTGAAAGCCACTCCAGCTCGCCGCCGCCTTCGCTCGCGGCTGCGCGTTGGCAGGCAGCGCCGATCGCTGCAATCCGCTCCGGCGCGACTGGCTCTTTGACTAGCTCGGCTATCGCTTGTAGCCCGCTGCGCAATCCCGCCAGGGCTGCGATCCCGTCGTCAATCAGCGAAGCAGCAACGTCGTCTGGCATCAGCTCCGGAAGTGTTGAGCAAACGATTAGCTGCGCCGGGCAGTCGGTCGCGGCGCGCACCCCTTCAATCGCCTGAGCCCACGATTCGACTGCGTCGCCGTCGAGCCCGTCGGGCTGGTCGTAGAGCACCAGCACGCGGCCGATGCCGGGGTCGTCGGCAAGTGCCCGCACAAGCCCTTCGATCGCACCCGGGTCGCCCCACAGCAGTGCGGTGTAGTCGAGTGGGTTGGCGGCCGTTGCCGCGCTCGGGAGGAGCTCTTCGAGCCGCGCGATCGTTTCGGGCTGAAGCGGCGGAAGCGAGACGCCGATCTCGGCTGCGAGGTCGGCGCAGACGCTGGAGTCGCCGCCGGAGCAGGTCATCACGGCAACTCCGGCTGCGAGGCCGCCGCGGCCCCTGACGGCAAGTGCCTTTGCGCTTTCGAGCAGCTCGTGCGGGTCGCGCGCCCAGGCTGCGCCCGCCGCCTCAGCCATCGCCTGAAATAC
>JBIHZY010000070.1:0-8779 GCA_044240185.1 Solirubrobacteraceae bacterium | reverse complement strand
TAGGTGTTGCCATCTACATCGGTCAGCTCGGCGCCCTCACCGCGTTCGATGAAGATCGGGTCGCGGCCGATCGAGCGCATCGCACGGACGGGCGAGTTGACGCCCCCAGGCAGGTACTGAAGCGCCCGCGCGTAGAGCTCAGCGGAGCGCGTGTCGCGCAGCGAAACGCTCACTAGACGCCACCGTACTCCCGCTCCCAATCGCGGAAATCATCGGTGAAGTAGAGCAAGCGAATCTTCTTGAACTCGGTGCTTGAGTAGAGCGTTGCTCGCTCTTCGATCGGAAACTCCGCCGCGATCGCATCAAGAATCGCGTCGCATTCTTCCTTCGAGCGCCCGTGCGCCATCGTGAAGATCTGGTACGGCCAATCGGCGTAGGTTGGGCGCTCGTAGCAGTGAGAGACTCCCCGGTAAGCGGCCATCTTCGGACCGATCTCGGCGATCTTGTCGGCCGGAACCTTCCAGACGCCCATCCCGTTGGCTGAGAAGCCGGCGCGGCGGTGGTAGAGGATTCCAGCAACGCGGCGCAGCAGGCCACGCTCTTTCATCGCTTCCAAGTGAGCGAGCAGTTCGTCAACGCTAATCCCAAGCTCCTGCGCGGCGCCAGCCCATGGCTCGCTCACGACCGGCAGGCTGCCTTGCGTTGCGCGGATAACGGCGCGGTCAAAGTCGTCGTAATCCTGCGCCTCAAGATCAACCGGCTCTTCGGCCACTCCTCGCTTGGCGAGCGTGTCGGTGTCGCCGCTCATCTCGAGGTCCATACGGATCTTGAACAGCTTCAGCGTTGGTAGCTGGCGGATTGACTCAGCGCCAGTTAGATCCTGCAGCACGTCGAGCGTTCCCTGCAGCCCAAGCTGTGAATCCTCTTCAACGGCCAACGTGAACCACATGTTGAAGTCGTGATTACGCAGGTAGTTGTGCGAGACGCCGGGGTGTGAGTTGACGATCTTTGCCGCGCGCCACGGATGTTCCGGATCAACCTTCGCGGCGACAAGCATCGAGCCGTAGCCGAGTGCACGGGTGTCGTAGATCGGCGTGACCTGCCGGATGATGCGGTCCTTCAGCAGTCGCTCGACGCTCGCCAAAACCTCGTCCTCAGTAATCCCTGCCTCAAGTGCAACGGCCTCGTAAGGACGCGCTGCGATCGGGAACGAGCCTTGCATCAGGTCGAGCAGCTTGCGATCAAGATCGCTCAGCTTGACGGCTGCGCCATCCTTGCGGCTGCGAATCTTCGGTGTCGCTGTTACGTCTTTTGAAGCCATCGGGCTGCATCCTTCGCGTGGTAGGTGATGACGAAATCTGCTCCGGCGCGGCGGATCGAAGTTAGGAGCTCAAGAACAGCAGTCTGCTCATCGAGCGCGCCAACCGCGGCCGCCGCTTTTACCATCGCATACTCGCCGCTTACGTTATACGCAGCTAGCGGCGCTCCCGTTTCATCGGCAACGCGCCGAATCACATCGAGGTAGGGAATTGCTGGCTTGACCATCAGCGCGTCGGCGCCTTCTTCAAGGTCGAGCTGCGCTTCACGGACCGCTTCGCGAATGTTGGCTGGATCCATTTGGTAGCCGCGGCGGTCGCCGAAAGCCGGCGCGCCGTCGGCCGCCTCGCGGAACGGTCCATAAAAAGCGGAGGCGAACTTGGCGCTGTAGGCGAGAATCGCAACGTCCTCGTAGCCAGCCTGATCGAGCGCAGCGCGGATGAAGCCAACGCGGCCATCCATCATGTCGCTCGGGGCGATCACGTCGGCGCCGGCGGCAGCTTGGCTGACCGCGGTCCTAGCCAGCAGCTCCAGTGCCGCGTCGTTATCAACCTCGCGCGAACCGTTTAGCGGGCCGCAGTGGCCGTGGTCGGTGTACTCGCAGAGGCAGCAGTCGGCGATCAGAACCAGATCGGGGTGGGCGGCCTTGATCGCGCTAATCGCCTGCTGCACTCCGCCCTCAGGATCCCAGGCACCGGAGCCTTCGGCGTCCTTCTCGGCCGGAATACCGAAGAAGAGCATCGCTGGAATTCCAAGCGCGAGGCACTCTGCCGCTTCGGAGAGAGCGCCACTGACCGGCTGGCGACTGACGCCAGGCATTGCATCGATCGGCTGCGGCGCCGCAAGCGCAGCTTCTACAAAGATCGGCAGCACTAGATCGCCGGCATCGAGGCGCGTCTCGCGCACCAGCTCGCGCAGCGCCGGGGTTCGGCGCAGGCGCCGCATTCGGGTTAGCGGAAATGCCATCGCCGCCAATCTTAGGGACGGCGCTCTCACAGGGCGGGAGCGAAGCTGCGAAAGTCTCGCCTGATGGCATCGGATCAAGCAACAATCTGCTTCGTTGGCGACCTCGTCGGGAGCTGCGGACGGCGCACGCTGCTCTCGCTGCTGCCCGCAATCCGCGAGCGCTACGAGCCGACATTCCTCGTCGTCAACGGAGAGAACGTGGCTGGCGGGCTGGGAATCACGCCAAAGATCGCCGATGAGCTGTTCGAGGCCGGCGTCGACGTGATCACGCTCGGCAACCACTCCTACCGCCGCAACGAGATTCTCCCCTACCTCGATCAGAACGAGCCGATTCTGCGCCCGGCCAACTACCTGCGCTCGCAGCCCGGCCACGGCCACTGCATCGTCGAGAAGGACGGCGTCAAGCTCGGCGTCGTAAACCTTTCCGGCAATCTATTCCTCGACCCCGCTCACCCTGCTTTCCAAGCCGCCGACAGCGCCGTCGAAGAGCTGATCAAAGGCGGCGCCGACCAGATCCTCGTAGACATGCACGCCGAAGCAACTAGCGAGAAGGTCGCGCTCGGTTGGTACCTCGATGGGCAGGTCAGCGCCGTCGTTGGCACGCACACGCACATCCCAACGGCGGACGCGCGCGTGCTGCCAGGAGGCACGGCGTTCATCACCGACGTTGGGATGACCGGGGCGCGCGGTGGCGTGATCGGCGTCAAGCGCGAGCAAGCGGTCGGCTCGCTGGTTTCCGGAATGCGCGTTCAGTTTGAGCCGTCGGAGGATGACCCTTGGCTCAATGGCGTGATTATCCGCTGCCAGGGCCCGCGGCGGGCGGAGTCGATCGAGCAACTCCTACTGGCCGCTCCGGCCAGCCCTCCCGCAGCCCTGTAAGAGCAGGGCGGCCGAGGAAGGCGATCAGCGCCAGCGGGATCACCCAGGCGAGGTAGAGGTAGAACCAATAGGTCGCCGAGAGCTGGACGGCAGCCATGATTGCGCCGGCCATCGCCGCAAGCGTGATGATGCTGCGTCGGCGTGGAATGAAGAAGGCGGCGAGCGCCAGTAGCACCGTCGCCACCTGAACAACGTTCTGAGCGGTCCGCCAGCCGCCGCCGTAGAAGCCCCAAACCGAGAACGGCGCGTCGCGGCCGAACTGGTATCCGAGCGTCTGATCCCAGAAGCTCTTTAGATCGGTCGTCGGAGCAAAGATCGCCGCCGTGACACCAACTACGAGCAGTACTCCAAGGCAGTAAGCGGCCAGTCCCTTGAGCCGCGCCGAGCGAGTTCGCGCGCGATCCCAAAGCCCGTCACCGGCGAAGAGCGGCAGTAGCGCCAGCGGCGCGAACTTCGTTAGCCCGGCGGCGACACTGAACGCACCGCGCGCGATCGGTTGGCGGTGGAGCCAGATTGCCGCCAGCACGAGCGCTGCCGGGATCGCGTCGTTGCTACCCGAGTTAGTGACGTAGACGGTGAAGGGAAAGGCCAGCCAGGCGTAGGCGAGGACGACGCCGAGCGCGTTGTCGCGTAGTCGCCTTCCGATCAGGAACAGCAGCGCCGTGCAGGCAACGTCAACGAAGCCGGCGACGGCGTGGGCGGATGGAAGATCGTCCCACGTCCCCTGCCAGGGCCAGATCCATTCAAACGGAACGTAAAGCAGGTAGAGCAGCGGGCCGTAAGTGTCACCGCTGCCGTTGTCGAACGGAAACGAACCGTAGATTTCTCGACCGTGGCTGAACTTGTCAGCGCCGATCACGCCGGCATATCCGACGTCGATCACGTTGCCGTCGACGACATTGAGTCCGATCCGAAAGCCGACGAGGAAGAGGCCAATCACGGCCAGCCAACGCCACGGTATGAGCAGCCGCAGTGGCGGCGGGCGCGCACCAGGGCGCAGCCCAATGAAGAGCAGCCGCGCGACTAACCAAGCCAGGAGTGCGCTGCTGATCGGCACCGAGACGGCGAGGTTGGCGTCGTTGAAGAAGGCCAGCGAAACGCTGAAGCCCAGCAGCGCAAGGAGGTCGAAGTGAAGCCAGCGAAAAGGCTTGCGCCAGTCGAAGAAGGGCAGCAGGAAGGCGATGCAGAGCGGGATCCAAATCCACGGCGAGTTAACTGAGCGGCCGAAGGCGCCGGGGTAGCCGCGGGCCATCGACCAGGCGACCTGAAAGCCGTCCCAAACCTCGGTCACGGTTCCGTTCGCAGCGACCTTCGCCAGCGCGATCTGCTTTGGATCCTTCCCTCTGCTGAAGAGGCTCACCTCCCAGCTGCCAGCCGCTTTGCGCACGGCGCTGATCGACGCACCGCGGTGCGCGCGGCGCTGCTCGATGAAGACGTCGGTCTTAGAGGCGATCGCCTCGGCGCGGGCACTGGTCAGAGGCGCCGGCGTCGGGGTGCTTCCAAACGCGCTCGCCGGCGTTGCGGCTAGCGCGAGAGCAAAAGCGATTCCCGCCAGCAGCCGCGCGTTAACTGTCGCCGCCGCCAAAGTCCTCAGGCGAAACCTCGTCGAGGAAGTCTTTGAACCGATCGACTACCTCCTCGGTGTCCTCAACCTCGTGTTCGAACTCAATTGCCGATTCGGCGATCACGTCCTCAGCAGCGAAGATCGGTGACTCCGAGCGGACGGCCAGTGCGAGCGCGTCGCTGGGGCGTGAGTCGATCTCCACCTCTTTGTCACCAATCTTCAGCGTGATCGTCGCGAAGAAGGTGTTGTCGCGCAGCTCGGTGATCGCAACCTGGGCGCAGTTGGTGTCCAGCTCGTCAAGGATCTCGACGACGAGATCGTGCGTCATCGGCCGCGGCGTCGCTTGACCCTGAAGTTTCATCAGGATTGCTGCAGCCTCGGGATGACCGATCCAAATCGGCAAGAATTTGTTTCCGTCAACGGTCTTCAGCAAGACGATCGGCTGTTTACCGACCATGTCGAACGAAACTCCGTAGATGACCATTTCCTGCACTTACAAACCCCCGGGATTCGTGGCTCGTGGGCGCAGCATAGCCCGCGCGGGAACGTCGACGACCCCGCTCAGCCTGCGAGCGCCACAACCGTCGCCTCGTGAACGGCCTCTTCGGTCGTGCGAGCGCCGAAGCAGTCACCGACCCGTTCAACGTTGATTCCAGCTTCGACCAGTGGCTCGTAAAGCGGGAAGTGGGGCTCGCGGCCACCGACTACGACCAACGTGCCGACGTCATCGAGCGTCATCTCGCGCTCCGAAAAGACATTGCGCACCAGCAGCTGCCCGTCGCCAAGGCGAAGCGGTTCAACGTGGCTGACGAGCTCAACACCTAGCTCATCGAGACGGCCGAGGTAAAGGTTGCGCTGGTACTGATGCATGCCCTCGCCGAAGGCGGCAGAGCTGCTCGCAAGGCGCACTTTGTGACCGGCGACGGCGAGCATCTCGGCGACGATAAAGCCGGTCCAATCGCCGCCCCACTCCCAGACGACGACCGGTCCTTCAACCTCAGCGCCGTTCAGAACGGCCCAGCCGTCGAGCATTTTTGGAGCGCCAGCGTCGAGCTCGATTGGGCGGCGGTGTTCGACCGCGCCGCTCGCCAGCACTACTAAGTCAGGCTGCTCAGCGATGATCTGCTCGAGCGTCACGTCAACGCCGAGTCGCACCTCTGCGCCCTGCGCCCACCGCTCAAGATTCTCGATCGTTAGCCGCGCGATCGGCTCATGTGAAGGGCCAGAGAGCGCGTGGCGCCACTGACCGCCGAGCCCATCCGGAGAACGTTCGAAGAGGACAATGTCGGCGCCCGGCGCGGCGCGGACGGCAGCGCAACCGGCCGGCCCGCCACCGACGATCACGATCTTGCGCTTCGATTCGGTTGGCCGCGGCAACATGGCTTCACGCCCGGTCCATGGGTTGATTGCGCAGTTGATTGGCGTCCCTGCGTGGTAGTGACCGATGCAGGCTTGGTTACAACCTGTGCAGCGTTCGATCTCGCTTAGCCGGCCACTGGCAACCTTGTTTGCAAGCTGCGGGTCAGCGACCATCGCGCGCGTCATTCCGATCGCGTCGGCCTCTCCGCGAGCGATCATCAGATCGGCGACTTCCGGATCGGTGATCCGCGTCGTCGCGATCACCGGCACGCCGACCACTTCGCGGACACTGCCCGCGAGCGCCGCGATCGTCTCGTGGCTGACCGGGGCCGGCGGAGCAATCCAGGTTGAGCCTTTATAACTGGACGAGTCGCCAATTGAAGTCGAAACGTAATCGAGCAGCCCAAGCTTGCCGAGCGCCTCAAAGACCTCAAGCGCTTCCGGCGCTCGCAGGCCAGCGTCGGTGACGCTGTCGGCCGTCATTCGAACTCCCAGCGCACGGTCGCTGCCGATCCCTTTGCGCATCGCGCGCAGAATCTCGACCAGCAAGCGCATCCGCCCTTCCAAGTCGCCGCCGTATTCGTCGTCGCGCAGGTTCACGCGCGGCGAGAGGAACTGCCCTGGCAGGTAGTTGTAGCCAGCGAGAGCTTCGATCCCGTCGAGTCCTGCTTCGCGCGCGTTGATCGCGCTGATCCGGTGACCATCGACGATTTCGTCAATCTCGCCTTTCGTGAGGGCGCGAGCTTCGGTGTGGAACCGCGGGCTAGGAACAGGCGACGGCGCTAGCGCGGGCGGGCGGTAGCCGCCGGTGATCTGCTCGCGGCCACCGTGGCAGAGCTGGATGAATAGCTTTGCCCCTTCGCTGTGGACGGCGTCAGCGATCTTCGCCAGCATTGGCACTACTTCGGGGCGGTAGGCAGCGATCTGATGATCACTGAGCTGGCCGCTCGGGTCCGGCGCGCTGGCCTCGACCGAGAGCAGCCCGGCGCCACCGGCGGCTCGCGCCTGCTGGTAGGCAAGAAGGTCATCGGTCGGCAGACTGTCGGCAACAAGGCTCGTTTGGTGCGAGGTTGAGACGATCCGGTTGCGGATCTCGATCGGCCCGATCTGCAGCGGTGCGAGTAGATGCTCGAAGCTCATCGACCTGGCACCGGTTCGAACTCAGGTGCCGGGAGCCCCAGCGCCGCAGCGGCTGCGCCGCGGCCGGTGCGCACGGCTCCTTCCATGTAGCCGCAGACCCACTGGTCGGAGCCGCAGACGTAGAACGGCGGCTCGTGCGTGCCGTGCAGCGGCCCGACGCCGAGCACGTCACCGACGCGCCACTGCGTCACGTAGCCCTGCGTCCAAGGGTCAACGCCCCACGGCCGGTAGAAGACCTCCTGCGGCTCGAGCATCCCGTCGCCGTAGATCCGCGCGAGCGCGTGCGTCATGTCGGAGCAGATCTCGTCGTCGTTGGCTGCCGCCAGCAGAACTCCGATCCGCTCCGGGCCGATCAGCACCGAGACAACTGCGGGCGGTGCCTGCGTCCAACAAGAGCCAACCAAGCCCTCCCCGTAGGCGAGGCCGTTGGCGCCGACCTCTTCCCATACAGGCGACGAGTAGCCGGCTACAAACTTCGCCGTGACGGCGCTGCGCTGCCGCGCGAGCGACTTCAGGCGCGGATCGGATACGCCGGTGATCTCGATGTCACGCAGCGGCCCGACAGGCATCGCGCTGATCACTGCCGCGGCTTCGAGCTGCTCACCGTTGACGAGCGTGACGGTGCAGCCGCTCTTTGAGATCGAGACCTTCGCGACCGGCGCCTCGAGCCGCACGCGCTCGCCTAGCTCGTCGGCCATCCGTAGCGCGACGCTGGCCGATCCTTCGGCCACTCGCAGCCCTTCCCAGCAGACGTCGTCATAGAAACCGGTTGCTCCGGCGGCCGCCTGTTTGCGCAGCTCGGCCAGCAGCGAAAGCCGTTCTGGAGAACCGTCGGCGAGGCCGAGGTGGAAGAGCGCGCGCTCACGCACGACGGCTTCGTCGCCACCACCGGCGCTGCGCAGCCAGTCCGCAAGGCTCGTGTTGTCAAGCAGCGCCGCATCGGGGTGCGACCAGGGATCAGCCGGGTCGACGGTCGCCGCCAGCTCACAGAACTTGGCCTCGACACGGTCGTGGTTGGCGCGCTGTTCGGCCGTCATCCATTCGCCGCGAACAACGCCCTCGATCATGTCGTAGCTGTCCTCACCACTGGCCTCGACGTAGCTCGATTCAATCGTTAGTCCAAGTTCACCAGCCAGACCCAGATAAGCGTGCTGAAACTCACCGGTCAGTTCGCCGCCAAGCTGAACCAACCTGCCGTCCGCGAGCGTCGTCTGTTCGACGCGGCCGCCGACGCGATTACGCGCCTCGAGTACGACCACGTCGCTCCCAGCCAGGGCGAGATCACGGGCGGCGCTGAGGCCGGCAAGCCCGGCTCCCAAGACGATTACATCGTGGCTCATCACATAACACCCCTGAAGATCGGCGCGGTCGGCCACGGCGGCCGACTGACGGAACCATCAGACCACAAATTCGCCCCGCCGTGCAAGCTGGAAGCAGGAGTAGGATTGGCAGATGCCGTCAATTAAGCTGCCCGATGCAGCGCGTTTCATCGTCATCGGTGGAGGAGTCCACGGCCTCTCGGCGGCATGGCACCTCGCGAAGGAATTGACCGCCAGAGGTGACAAGCCGGACGTGATCGTGCTCGAGAAATCGCTGATTGGGGCGGGAGCGTCA
>JBIHZY010000069.1:0-8834 GCA_044240185.1 Solirubrobacteraceae bacterium | reverse complement strand
GTCCGCGTCTACGGGCAGGCAGTCTCGAAGATCGCCGATGCCGAGGTTCGTCTTGTCCATCTCCATGTCCACGAGCCGTTGCTGCGCAAGGGGGTTTCGAGCGAGCAGATCGCGGAGCAGATGGGTGGGATCACAGAAGAGCTGCTGCCGCTCTTCTCGCCGGTAATCGACCACCTTCACCGCCGCTTCCTCAACCACTTTGTCGAGCAAGACATCGTCGGTCACATGGAAGATGAGCCGGGCGGCGCCGAAATCGGTCAGGTTCGCGTAGCAATCGCCTTCGCTGACCTTGCCGGGTACACGCAGCTGACTGAGGAGGTCGGCGACGAGGAGGCGGCGGGAATCGTCGAGCGCTTCGTCGGCAACGTCAACCAGTCACTGCCCGATGACGCGCGGATTCTTAAGACGATCGGTGACGAGGTGATGATCGTCTCTCCCGACGCCGGCTCACTGATCGATTGGGCGGTTGGCTTCCAAACGCTCAACACCGAGCGACCGCTGCCACGGATCGGGATCCACTGCGGCAACGTCGTCTTCCGCGACGGCGATTACTTCGGCCGTGAGGTCAACCTTTCGGCTCGCGTCGCCGCTCGCGCAGCGGCAGGAGAGGTGCTCGTGACCTGGCCGGTTGTTGAGGTGGCTGGCAAGCATCTCGAGTTTGAGCGGATCGGCGAAGTTCAGCTGAAGGGCTTCAGCCACGCAACCGAGCTCTTCCTCGCCGGGCTCGGCGGCTCGTAGTGATGTCGAACTCATCTAGCGAAGATTTGCTTGAGCGGGTCCGCGGCGGCGGTCTGCTCGAAGCCGGCCAGCGGGTTGTCGTCTGCCTCTCCGGCGGGCGCGATTCGGTCTGCCTGCTCGACCTCGCAGTTGAAATCTGCGGCGAGGGCAACGTCAGCGCGCTGCACGTCAACTACGGGCTCCGCGACGAGGCTGGTGATGACGAGCAGCTCTGCCGCGAGCTCTGTCAGCAGCTCGGCGTCGAGCTTCATGTTGAGGCCGCGAGTGCTCCGCGCGAAGGCAACGTTCAGGCTTGGGCGCGCGATGTCCGCTACGCCGTCGGCGCGCAGCTCGCCAGCGCCGAGGGCGCCCAGCTCGCCGCAGGCCACACCGCCAGCGACCAAGTCGAAACTGTGCTCTACCGCCTCGCCGCTTCGCCCGGCCGCCGCTCACTCGTTGGAATGCCTGACCAGCGTGGGCTGCTAATCCGGCCGCTGCTACGCGCCCGCTTCACTCGTGAGGAGACGGCTGAATGGTGCCGCGCACGCGGCCTGCAGTGGTGCGAGGACGCCAGTAACGAGACCGACAAGTACGCCCGCGGCAGGATCCGCGGCCAGGTGCTGCCGGCGCTGCGCAGCGTTCATCCTGCGACCGACGCGAACATTCTCCAAAGCGCTGAACTGTTGCGAGACGAAGCCGAGGTCTTGGAGATCGTTGTCGACACCGCATTGGCAGGGAAGAGCGAGATTTCGACCGAGCATCTCGCGGCGCTGCCGCCAGCACTGGCGCGGCTGGTCGTTCGGCGCCTCGCTGAAGATGCGACCGGTTTGCTTTGCCCGCAGGCCGCAGCGCGGATCGGTGAGCTGATTGATCTTGGCGCCGGCGGCAGCGGCTCGGCGGCGCTCGACGTCGGTAGCGGCGCACGCGCAGTGATCAAAAACGGAACGCTCAGCTTTGAGCTCTCGCCGCAGCGGGCGGCTCGCAGGCCGGTCGAAGGGTAACCTCCCGCGCGATGAGTGACGACCCGCCAATCGGTGAAATTCTCGTTCAGCCCGACCAGCTGAAGGAGCGAGTGCGCTCGCTCGGCGCAGAGATCAGCGTCGACTACGAAGGGCGTGACCTGCTGCTGGTCGGCGTGCTGAAGGGAGCCACCTTCTTTCTTGCTGACCTAATGCGCAACATCACGGCACCGTGCGAGCTCGACTTCATGGCGCTCGCCTCCTACGGCTCACAGACCGACTCCAGCGGCGTAGTTCGGATTCTGAAAGATCTCGACGCGCCGATCGAAGGCCGCGACGTGCTGATCGTCGAGGACATCGTCGATTCCGGTTTGACGCTTCAGTACCTACTGCGTAACTTGGGCGCCCGCGACCCGGCATCGCTTGAGGTTTGCTCGCTGCTTACAAAGCCTGAGCGGCGCAAGGCCGACGTTCCAATCAAGTACGTCGGGTTTGAGATTCCCAACCGCTTCGCGATCGGTTACGGGCTCGATCACGCTGAGCGCTGGCGCAACCTTCCGTATGTTGCGTCATTGCTGCGCCCAGAGAGCGGTTCCTAGGGATCCCGCGCCTGTTACTCTGGAACATCTGTCCCAGCGCCGTAATCCAACAGCCATCCGCGTAACGTACTCCACTCAATGAGCCGGTTTTTCAAGAGCGCAGCCTTCCCAATCATGATCGTGATCGTGCTCGCGTTCTTCGCGCAGCGCTTGATCAGCGGTGGGCAGAAGGAGAAGGCTCCCACCTACAGCGAATTCATTGCGCAGCTCTCTGCCGGTGACCTCAAGACGGTCGACCTGAAGACGAAGAACAACACCGTCGTAGTTACTCCTCGCACCGGCAAACCGTACGAAACCGGTTTCACGACCGCTGGCGCCGACAAGCTTGAAGCACAGCTGCAGGGCGCTGAGGACCAAGGCAAGCTCTCAGGCGGCTACAACATTCAGAGCAGCAAAACGAGCGGTTGGCTCTCGCTGCTGACCTACGTACTGCCTTTCTTGATCTTCATCGGCTTCTGGATCTTCCTGATGAACCAGATGCAAGGCGGCGGCTCGAAGGTGATGTCGTTCGGCAAATCGAAGGCCAAGCGGATGACGGCCGACTCGCCGAAGATCACCTTCCGTGACGTCGCCGGTGTTGACGAGGCCGTCGAAGAGCTGCACGAGATCAAAGAGTTCCTCGAGAATCCGAAGAAGTTCCAAGCGCTCGGCGCGCGGATTCCAAAGGGTGTGTTGCTCTTTGGCCCTCCAGGCACCGGCAAGACGCTGTTGGCCCGCGCCGTCGCTGGCGAAGCTGGCGTTCCCTTCTTTTCAATCTCCGGGTCCGACTTCGTCGAAATGTTCGTTGGCGTCGGCGCCAGCCGTGTGCGAGACCTCTTCGAGCAGGCTAAGCAGAACTCGCCTTGCATCATCTTCATCGACGAGATCGACGCCGTCGGACGCCACCGTGGCGCCGGCATGGGTGGCGGTCACGACGAGCGTGAGCAGACGCTCAACCAGCTGCTCGTAGAGATGGACGGCTTCACGATGACCGACAACGTGATTCTGATCGCTGCCACCAACCGACCGGACATTCTTGACCCGGCTCTGCTGCGTCCAGGCCGCTTCGATCGCCAGATCGTCGTTGACCGCCCCGACCGCAAGGGTCGCGCGCGAATTCTTGACGTTCATACCCGTGGCAAGCCGCTGGCGAAGGAGATCGACACCGACACGCTCGCTGGTCAGACGCCCGGCTTCACCGGCGCCGACCTCGCCAACCTCGTCAACGAGGCGGCGCTCCTGGCTGCTCGTCACGGCAAGCGCGAAGTAACTCAGGTCGAGCTTGAAGAGGGGATCATGCGCGTGATCGCAGGCCCCGAGAAGAAGACGCGCGTGATGAGCGACAAGGAACGGCTCGTCACGGCCTTCCACGAGATGGGTCACGCGATCGTCGGCCACTACCTCGAGTTCTCCGACCCGGTCCACAAGATCTCGATCGTCAGTCGCGGCCAAGCGCTCGGCTACACAATCTCAATGCCGCAGGAGGATCGCTTCCTCACGACCCGCGCTGAGCTGCTCGATTCGATGGCGATGACGCTCGGTGGCCGCGCCGCCGAAGAGATCATCTTCAGCGAAATCACTACCGGCGCATCAAATGACATTGAGAAGGTCACCGCGACCGCCAAGCAGATGGTGATGCGTTTCGGCATGAGCGAGCGGCTTGGCCCGCGCGTCTTTGGCCGCGATCAAGGCCAGCCATTCCTCGGCCGTGAGTTCTCTTCAGAGCCCGATTACTCGGATGAGATCGCACGTGAGATCGATGATGAGATCCGCCGCATCATCGAGTCGGCGCATCAGCGCGCGAAGGACATGCTGACCGAGCACCGCGAGGCGCTCGAAACAACTTCACGGATCCTGCTCAAGCGTGAGACGATCGAGCGCAATGAATTCCTTGCGCTGCTCGACGGCAAGAGCGAAGAAGATGTCTTTGGCCCCGACGACGCTCCGGCGCCGCCGACCGACGACACGTCTGAAGGCGCCGCAGAGGCCGAGCGCGCCACGCCGCGGCCAACGACGCTGCCTGGCCTTGCCGGCGGAACACTTGAGGCCCGCGGTCTCGATCTGCCTGAGAAGCCTGAACCGGCCTGAGCCGCCGCGCGCACGGGAAATCCGATGAGCGCCGCTTGGAAGGTGATGGGCGTCTGCAACGCGACGCCTGACTCGTTCTCCGACGGTGGTCTGTTGCCAACTGCTGATGCCGCGATCGCTCATAGCCTTGAGCTGATTGCTCAGGGTGCGGCGATCGTTGACGTCGGTGGCGAATCAACTCGCCCCGGCGCCGAGCCGGTTGATCAAGCAGAGGAGCTGCGCCGCGTGATCCCAGTGATCGAGGGGATCGCTGCCGCGGCGCCGCAGGTGCAGATCAGCGTCGACACGATGAAGCTTGCCGTTGCCGCCGCTGCGCTCGAGGCCGGTGCCAGCTACGTCAACGACGTCAGCGGCTTTACGCGCGAGCCAGAGATCGCGGAGCTGGTCGCAGAGGCTGGCTGCGACTGCTGCTTGATGCACATGCTCGGTTCGCCCCAGACAATGCAGGATGAGCCCCGCTACGACGACGTTGTCAGCGAGGTTTGCGAGTTCCTCAGCGAGCGCGCTGAGCTAGCGCTCGCAGCCGGGATCAAGCGCGAGCGCATTGCCGTCGACCCAGGGATCGGCTTCGGCAAGACACTCGACCACAACCTCGACCTGCTCGCCAACCTTGGAGCAGTTGCGGCGCTCGGTTTTCCCGTCGTAATAGGCCTCTCGCGCAAGCGTTTCCTTGGTGAACTGACCGGCGCCGAGCGGCCCGACCAACGCGTTGCAGCAACTGTCGCGGCCAACGTGCTGGCATTTGAGCGTGGCGCGAGCGTTTTTCGCGTCCACGATGTGCGAGCAACGGTCGACGGCCTAAAGCTCGCAAGTGCTACGTTGGCGCGCGATGGACGCTGACGAAGAGCACGAGGAGAACGAGGAGTTCGACGAGGAATTCGGCGAGCGCAGCAGCGAGATGGCCGCGACCAGCATCGAGATCACCGGCCTCTCTCTTTACACGCACCACGGTGTCAGCGATGCCGAGCAGGAGATCGGCCAGCGGCTCGTCTTCGATCTTCGCTTCGACGTCGGCTCCTGCGACGCAACCGTCACAGACCGGGTTGAGGACACAGTCGATTACGGTCGCGTCTGCGAGTTCGTGGCACTCGTCGCCCAGCGTCGCTCCTACCGCACGCTTGAGGCGCTCTGCACCGAGGTAGCTAACCAGCTGCTTGATGAGTTCGATGCGCGTGAGGTTTGGGTCAAGGCGACGAAGCCTGAGCCACCTATCGCGCTTGCCGTCGAGTCGGTCTCGGTTGAGGTCTGGCACAGCGCGGCCGGTCGATGAGCAGCCCGTTTGAATTGGCAACGGCAGTTGAGCCTCTAGGAGGCGGCCGCTTCAGCGCGCTCTGCGACGTTGACTGGTCAGCTCCGCGCGGCCCCAACGGCGGTTATCTGGCCGCAATCATGATCCGTGCGATGGCCGCTGAGCTCAGCGACGCTGAGCGCGAAGCGCGTTCGATAACGCTCCATTACCTGAGCCCGCCGGTCGCCGGCCCGATGCAGATCGAGGTCAAGGTCGAGCGCTCGGGACGAACGCTGACAACGCTTAGCGCGCGGCTTGAGCAGGACGGCAAGTGCTGCCTGCTGGCGCTCGGCGCTTTCGCCGGCCAGTTCTCAGACAAGCGCCCGTTTGTCGCGCAGATGCCAAAGGCGCCTGCCGCCAGCCAGATCGAGCCGATCCCAGTTGTTGAGCAGATGCCGCCGATCGCGCACCAGGTCGAGATGAGGCCAGCGCTCGGTGCGCTGCCCTTTAGCGGCTCCGACGAGGCGATCAGCGGCGGCTGGATGCGCCTGAACGAACCACAGCAGCTCGACTCGGCGGCGCTTGCGCTCTACTGCGACGCATGGCTGCCGGCCGTCTTCACGCGCCTGACCGCGCCGGTCGGCGCGCCGACCGTTGACCTCACAATCCACTTCCGCGACCCACAGGCCGCGCTTGAGATCGACCCTGCCGAGTCGGTGCTCGGAGTCTTCCGCTGCAGCACGGCAATCGAAGGCTTCGTCGAAGAAGACGGCGAGATCTGGTCGGCCGACGGCAGGCTCCTAGCCCACAGCCGACAGCTCGCGTTGCTGGTCGAGCCGAAGTAGCTATGGCCGGCGCGCAGATTGGATACCTCGGCCTCGGTTCCAACGTCGGTGGCCGTCGTGAAAACCTGCAGGCCGCCGTCGACGCAATGCCTGCCCACGGCATCTCTGTGCTGGCCTCCTCATCGACCTATGACACCGAGCCGGTTGGCCTCGTTCTTGATCAGCCCTCGTTCCTCAACGCCTGCGTTCAGATCAGCACCGAGCTGGAGCCAGAGCAGCTGCTCGACGCCTGCAAAGAGATCGAGGCAGCGCTCGGCCGCGACCTCGAGGGCGGCGTCCGCCACGGGCCGCGCCCGATCGACGTTGACCTCTTGCTGCTTGGCGATCTCGTCTATGAAAGTGAGCGGCTGAGCTTGCCGCACGTCGAAACAACTTCACGCCGCTTTGTCCTGATCCCACTGTTGGAACTCGATTTCGATCTGCGCGCGCCTGACGGCTCACCGCTCTCCGAGGCGCTCGTTGCGCTTGGTTTCGACGAGGGCGTGACGCGCGAAGGCGCGGCTCTTGCCGTCTCGCCGCAGTAACTTCTTCGAGGCTGTCAGACTGCGCTAGCGATGTTGATCAATTCTCCGCTCGCGGCCCTCGGGGCCAATCCACTGGCAATCGGTGTGGTCGTTGTAATCGTCGGCGCATTCCTGCTCGTTGACCTGCTCGTCTTTGCGCGCGGCCGCCAGCCGACGCGCAAAGAGGCAATCGTTTGGAGCATCGGCTGGCTGATCCTCGGACTGTTGGCGACGATCCCCGTGATCCTGCTCTCCAGCCCAGCCGACGGCGTCAACTACGTCACCGTTTACCTGATCGAGCGCACACTTTCGCTCGACAACCTCGTCGTCTTCTTGCTGATCTTCGGTTACTTCGCCGTTCCCGCCGCGCAGCGTGGGATTTTGCTCTTCTGGGGCATCATCTTGGCGCTGGCAATGCGCGGCGTGGCGATCGTCGTCGGCGTTGAGCTAATCGAGCGCTTCCACATCGTCACCTACATCCTCGGAGCTTTGCTGCTGGTGCTGGCTTGGCGGATGTATAAGGGGGCGGCCGACCACGTAGACCCCGACCACTCGCCGCTGGTGCGACTGATTCGCAGGTTCTACCCAATCGGCGACTACCACGGCTCGCGCTTTTCAACGATCGTCGGCGACCGCCGCGTGCTGACGCCGTTGGCGTTGGCGCTGGTCAGCGTCGTCGCCGCCGACATCGCCTTCGCGCTCGATTCGATCCCCGCGGCCTTCGCGATCACTGAGGACCCGCTCGTGATCTGGGCAGCAAATGGATTTGCCCTGCTCGGCCTGCGCGCGCTCTTCTCTCTGGTCGAGGATCTGATCAAGCGTTTTCGATACCTCAACCAAACGGTTGCAATTGTGCTCGGCGTTGTTGCGCTGAAGTTGCTGATCCAAGACGTCTATAAAGCTTCGGCGCCGGTCAGTCTGGCAATCGTGATCGGCCTCTTCGCGGCCGGCATCACGCTTTCGGTTCTTGCTGACCGCCGGGACGGGGTTGGGCCAACCGCCAGTTAAGCGGCGTTTGGCAGCAGCGCGGCGGGAATCGTTCCGACCGGCGCGAAGCCGGGGGCTTCGGGGAAGCAGCGCAGCGCGAGATCGGCACAAGGCCGCCCGGCGAAGATCTCACTGAAGTCGGCGAAGGTCATCAGCAGTCGCAGGCTGGCGGCGATCTGCAGGTCAGCAGCGTTGAACTGCTCGCCACCCATAACTGCGTCAGCGATCCAACCGTCAATCCGGTCTAGCAGGATTGGCAGCGTGCGGATGTCGTCAGCGTAGGTTGCGTCGGTGGCGCGGTTGGCGCGCATCTCGATCGTTGTAACGCCCGGTGCGATCAGCTTCAGCACCGGTACCGGAACGGGCGGCAACTTCGAGCCAGCGGAGTAGTTGGCCATCACTTCGGGGTGGGCTTTGAAGCTTGGCCACAGAATTCGGCGCACGAGCGGCTGGAGCACCTCGTCGCCCCAAACTTCGGCTGCGATTACGGCCGCGCGGGCCGCTTGATCGGCAGGGAAGAGGGGAGGGTTGGGGGCTAGCTCGTCGAGCCGGGCAAGGATCGCGCGTGAGCCGCTGATCTTCTCGCCATCGATCTTGATTCCAGGCACAGTGCGCGCGCCGAAGAGAAGCTTCATCGCACCCATGTGCATCGGTGGCGGGAACTCAACTACCGAGTAGGCGAGGCCTTTGATCTGAAGCGCACGCTCAACTGTCTCGCAAGGGTGGGAGCCGCCAACAATGAAAAGTCTGATCTTCATGAGGCTGAACAGTACCCGTTCGTGCGTCGCAAATCCGCCCAGCCCGCTACCGTTGCGGCTATGAGCGTTCCACCCGTAATCCCGACCTCCCGCGATGGGTTCTTTTCGACCCTCTTCGATCTCAGCTTCACGCGCCTTCTCACGACCCGCGTCGTGAAGGGCCTATACATC
>JBIHZY010000068.1:0-8887 GCA_044240185.1 Solirubrobacteraceae bacterium | reverse complement strand
GCTGTATGGATGGGCTGTGACGGCCCGCGCGTAGACGGCTTCCACCTCGGCCTCCCGTGCGCGCTCAATCGTGCGCTCGAAAAGCCGGTTGAAGATTCCAAGTCCGCGGTAGGCCGGGTGCACGACAGCGATGCCAGTTTCGCCCGCCTCGCCGCTCTTCTCCAGCACCAGCGCATGGTGGCCAACAACCTCGCCGGCCAAGACCGCGACCGTTGAATGCAAGCGACCGGCCTCAATCTCAGCCTCAACCCAACGTGGCTGATAGAAATTTGGATGGCCGTAGCCAAGCCCGTAGTTGGTGTAAAGCAGGCGCGAGATGGCCTCAACATCGCTCAGCTTCGTGTCGTGGATCTCAACTTGATCGGCGGTCGCTTCGCTCTCTCCGCTTTCGCGCGCGAACTGCGCGAAGGCGACGAGCTCTTCGGGAACTACGCCCTTTGCTTCCACGGCAGCGCTGAGTCGCTTGCCTTCGCGGCCGAGGTTCACCAGTCGCAGGTCATGCGTGATCGCTTCGATCTCAGCTAGTTCAGGCGGGATTCGATCGAGGCCACCACCGAAGGCTGTGATCGGTTCGCCCCAGTCCTCGATCGTGCAGCGGACCGAGCCCTCGGCAAGCTCGAGCTGCACGACCAGCTCACCGGTGGGGTCGCCCGGGTAGGCGCGCTCGATCACCCATTGGGCGAGCTTGTGGACAACCTGCCCAAGCCGCTCTGCGTCGGCTGGCTCAAGCCCACGGGCGAGCGAGAAGCGCTCAACCACAGCATCGACGAGCGCCAGCTCGCTCGCTTCGCTGCCGATCGATATCCGTACGCGGTTGGCCACGTGCGCAGAGTACGTGAAAAGTAGCCTGAATCGACTACCGACGCAGATTCCAGCTTCTGCCGTTATGGTTGCGTGAACGTCTGGGTGGATCCCGGGGAGAACAACAAGGGGAGAGTCAATGTTCCGTTCTGTTTTTGTCTTGTCGTCGATCGCGATCGCGATCGCAGCGCCAGCAGCCTCGGCTGAAAAGACACTCAACATCATCCCGCAAGGCCAAAGCCAACCTGGCTCACCTTGGCTCACCACTCCTGGGATGCTCTCGGCCGACACGCAGGCCAAGATGTACAACCGCCTCACACCGCTCTACCGCGACATTGGCGAAGCGCAGGTCACGGCCAGCACCGATGGCAGCGGCTACTTCAAGTCGGCAGCGTTGCTGAAGGCTGATGATCCGTCGCTGATCACAGACGAGACGATCACCGGAACCGCGGGCGGCAAGGCAGTATCGGCACGAATCCGCCGCGACAACTACGGCGTCCCACACATCTTCTCCGACACCGATGCCGGCGTTACTTTCGGTGCCGGTTACGTGACGGCAGCCGATCGCAGCCTGTTGCTCAATCAGGCCCGCTACAACGGAATCGCTTCTCTGGCCGACTTGCCAGGCGTTTCCGGCATCAACCTCGTGCTTGGGCTCTACGACTACCAGCCCAGCAAGAGCGTCACCGCAGCGGTCACGAAGCAGCAGACCGATTCGCTAAATGCCGCCGGCGCTCAGGGCAAGCAGGTGCTCCGAGACATCGACATCTACCTCGTCGGCATCAACAAGTGGTACGCAGCCAACCAGCCGAGCGCCAAGCCATTCACGCGCACCGACATCTTCGCCACGAACGGGATCAAGGCACAGTTCCTCGGTGAAGGCGGCGGCGAAGAGATCAGCAACGCGCTCTTCCTTGACGCTGCCCGCACAACGCTCGGGACGACGAACGGCAACGAGGCCTACACCAACATGCGTGGCCGCTACGACCCGGAGACGATGGTTACGACGACGAACAAGTTCGACTATCAGACCGATGTAAGCGTCTCCAACCCGAAGGGTTTGGTGCGACTGAAGAACGGCTCTTTCAAGAACAGTTACGTGCCGCTCCCTGGCGCTACCGCTTCGGCAACCGCTGTTAAGCGCCCAGGGCCTGGTCGTCAAGAGGCAAGCAACATCATGCTCGCCGCCGGCAGCAAGACGACAACCGGCAAGCCACTGATGGTCGGCGGGCCGCAGATCGGCTACAACTACCCCGGCCTGACGATGGAGATGGGGCTGTACGGCCCGTCGATCAACGTTCGCGGCGCAACCTCAGCGCCGTTCCCCGGTTACATGCTGATCGGCCGCGCTGCGAAGTACGCCTGGTCACTTACCTCAGCCGGCAACGACATCATCGACACCTACGCCGAAACGCTCTGCGGCGGCAGCAAGTACAAGTACGAGTTCAAGGGCAAGTGCAAGTCGATGGAGAAGGTCAACGGCGGCACTATCTCCAAGGGTGGAAAGACGACCAACGTCGTGTTCTATAGAACCGTTCACGGTTCGGTCTATGGATACGCCAAGTCGCCTGGCAGCTCGAAGCTCGTTGCGCTGGCGAAGCGGCGCTCGAGCTACGGCCGCGAGACCAACGACCTGCTCTTCAACCAGCAGATGACGTTTGGCCGCATTAAGAGCGCAAAGGACTTCGTCGCCGCGGCAGCGAAGACGCCTCAGACCTTCAATTCGTTCTACTCGAGCGATAAGGAGATCGCCTTCATCACTTCGGGGCTCTTCCCGATGCGGCCGAAGGGCGTCAACATGGATCTTCCAGTTGACGGCCGCGGCAAGTACGAGTGGACCGGCTACCTCAGCCACTCGAAGCACCCACAGGTAATCAACCCAGCGAGCGGCTACATCGTCAACTGGAATGGCAAGCCGGCGAAGAACTTCCCCGCCGGCGACGAACGCTGGGGCGAGAACTCGCTGCAGCGCGGGCAGCTGCTGAACAACGAGCTGGCGCGCCAGAGCAAGCAGTCGCTGGCGACAATGCTCTCGGCTGCCAACGCCGGCGCAACGCAGGATGTTCGGATCGCGCTGCTCTGGCCAACGCTGAAGAAGGTGCTCGATAAGGGCACGTCGCCAAACGCGCTGGCAACCGCAGCGGTGGCACAGCTACAGGCTTGGCACGTGCAGGGCGCAAGCCGCGTTGACTCAAACCAAGACGGCGACATCGACGCTCCCGGAGCGGCGATTATCGACCAGGCTTGGCAGTCGATTGCCGGTGACGGGCTGTGCTGGCGGATGGGCACGAAGCTCTGCGAAGAGCTGGCTCAGCGCAATGGTGGCAGCGACGCATTCGATGCCCCTCCAGGCGGCCAGTACGGCGGCTGGCACCAGTACATGTGGAAGGATCTGCGCAACCTGCTGGGCGAGAAGGTCAACGGGGCCTATAGGATCAAGTACTGCGGCAAGGGCAGCCTCGCGAAGTGCTCGGCTGACATCTGGGGTTCGATCTCCGAAGCGGCGGCAGCGTTGTCCACCGCCCAGGGCTCGGACCCTGCTGCCTGGCGCAAGCCCGAGGCGCCAGAGCAGATCAAGTTCAGCCCCGTGCCACTGATCACGATGGATTACACCAACCGCCCAAGCGGCATCCATCAGTTGATGGACTTCAGCGACTGAGTAGCGAATAGTCTGTCGGCGTGAACGAAAGCGCCGACAGAGAGTCGCGTGGCAGCAAGGTTGCGCGGCGGCTGAAGACGATCCCGCCGTACATCCTCGGCCTGATCGTCGTGACGGCGCTGCTGCCGCTGCTTCTGGTCGGCGCGCTGCTGGTCGACATCTTCCGCGCGATCACTCAGCGCAAGCCTTTTATGGCGCTGCGGCTTGTTGTCTTCCTCTGGATCTACCTCGTGACCGACATCGCCGCCCTGCTGGCGCTCTTTGTGGCCTGGCTGGTGAGCGGCTTCGGCCTTAACAGCAAGCTTTTGGTCAGCTCAACCTGGCACGCTCAGCAGCTTTGGGTACGCGTGCTGCTCGGCTCGGTCAAGCTGCTGTTCGGGCTGCGGATAGTTGATGAAGGCGCTGAGTGCCTGCGCCCGGGGCCGGTGATCGTGCTGATCCGCCACGCCAGCATCGTTGACAACTTCCTTCCGTCAGCACTGGTCGCGGCGCGCGAGCGAGTCCGCCTGCGCTACGTGATCAAGCGCGAACTGCTCTCTGAACCTTGCCTCGACGTCGGCGGGCAGCGGCTACCGAACTACTTTGTCCGCCGCGACACGGGCGAAGAGGTTGAGCGCGACAACATCGGTCAGCTTGCAAGCGGCATGGGTAGCGAAGACGGCCTGCTGCTCTACCCCGAAGGGACTCGCTTCACAGCCGAGCGCCGGCAGCGCGCACTTGAGAAGATCGCCGAGCGTGACCCCGCCCGCGCAGCGCGGCTTGAGCCGATCGAATACCTGCTGCCGCCAAAGGTCGGTGGCCTGCTGGCGGTGCTGGGCCAAGCACCACAGACAGATGTTGTCCTGATGATCCACCAAGGATTCGATGGGCTGCGGCTGATCTCCGACATCTGGGGCGGCGCGCTCGTTGGCCGCGTAATCAACGTCCGTTTCACACGCGTGCCGCACGATCAGATTCCCGCCAGCCGCGACGAGCAGGTTGAGTGGCTCGACGAACTCTGGCTCGAAGCCGACCGCTGGGTCGCCTCAAAGATAAACGCGGCCTAGCGCCGTACCCTCACCTAGATGACGACGATCAACCTGCTGGCGATAAACCTTGGTGTTGTATTCCTGATGACGACGGCGCTCTGGGCCGTCAGCGTGGCGGTCAAGGACAGCTCGATCGTTGACATTTTCTGGGGCTCAGGATTTGTCGTCATCGCTTGGGTCAGCTTCGCCGTCGCCGACGGCGCCCCTGGCCGCCGCTGGCTGCTGGCAATCCTGACGACGCTCTGGGGGCTACGACTGACGATTCACTTGGCGCGGCGCAACCTAGGCCACGGGGAAGACTTTCGTTACCAAGAGATGCGCGCGAAGGCTGGCGCGTCGTGGCCGCTGCGCAGCCTGTGGGCCGTCTTCTGGGTGCAAGGGATTCTGATGTGGCTAGTTTCGCTGCCGGTTCAGGTGGGCCAGCAGGGCGATACGGCAAGCGGCTGGGCCTGGCTCGTGCTCGCCGGCATCATCGTCTTCGCGATCGGCCTCTTCTTTGAGACCGTCGGCGACCTGCAGCTCACGCGCTTCATCGCCGACCCGGCAAACAAGGGCACGGTGATGGACCGGGGCCTCTGGCGCTACACGCGCCACCCGAACTACTTCGGTGACTTCAGCGTCTGGTGGGGGCTCTACCTGATCGCCCTCGCGGCCGGTGCCTGGTGGACGATCATCGGGCCGATCATCATGTCGGTCTTGCTGATCCGGGTTAGCGGCGCAGGACTACTTGAGAAGTCGATCGGCAAGCGCCGCGCCGGCTACGACGAGTACGTCGCGCGGACGAGCGGCTTCTTTCCGCGCCCGCCCAAGCGCAACTGAGCCCGGGCGAAGGCTGACAGCGGCAGGGAGAGGCGGCGCAGCGTCGAAAAGAAGCTGACGGTGACCACTATCCCCGCACAGCCTTCAGGCGACGGCCGGCAGACCCCGGTTTCACAGCGCGCTAGCGATCTACTTTCGACCCGCGTAGTGCTGCGGATCGTTCTGACCGTGATGGTCGTGATCGGAACTATCGCGCTGATCTGGGTTCTCTGGCAGCCGATCACTTGGATCGTCATCGCTGCCTTCGTTGCCGTCGCACTGGCCGGGCCGGTCAACCTGCTGGCCCGCGTGATGCCACGCGCGCTGGCGATCACGGTCGTCTACATAGCTCTACTGCTGGTCCCGATCGGGATTAGCGCCGCGGTTCTGCCACCGATCGTTGATCAGGGTGTCAGTTTCGTCAACGATCTCCCCCGCTACGTCGATGACCTCCAGATAGAGGTTCAGAAGAACCCGAAGCTGACCAAATTTGATGATGACTTTGGCGTTACGACCGAGCTAAACCGTGTTGCCCAAGACGCACCAACAAAGATCGGTGAGGCGGCAACGATCATCCGCGACTTCGGCAGCGGCCTCGTCAGCTCGATCTTTGCTGGGCTAACGATCTACATCCTTTCGATCTTTATGGTCGCGCGCGGTCGCACTTGGATTGACGGGCTGCTGAGCCTGCGCAGTGGGCTCGAATCGAAGGCGGCGAGCGTCGCGCTGGACCGAATCTCGAACACTGTCGGCAACTACATCGCCGGAGCCGTCGTGCAAGCAACAATCGCTGGAGTCTGCGCTTTCATCATCTTGACGATCCTCGGCGTGCCGTTTGCTGGCGCGCTAGCCGTTCTCTACGCGCTCTTTGACTTGATCCCGCTGGTCGGCGCCTACATCGCCGGGATGATCATCCTGATCGTCACGCTCTTTGCCGACTTCCCAACCGCCTCAATCATCTGGTTTGTTTACGCCAGCGCGTATCAGAGCTTTGAGAACTACGTCGTTCAGCCACAGATCCACAAGCGAGCCGTCGCACTCGAACCATTCGTCGTGATCGTCTCGGTCCTCTTTGGCGCGACGCTATTTGGCGTGGTCGGTGCGCTGCTGGCGATTCCGGTCGCTGCTGCGATCCAAATTGGCGCGCAGGAGTGGTGGCGATACCGGCTCGATCAGCAGGACGCTGAGCCGCCAGCAGCGACGGCAACTACAGCCAGCTTCGATTCGTGAAACGATCCGCGTAATGGCGCGGATCGGACTCCTAACTGGCGGCGGCGACTGCCCCGGGCTGAACGCAGTGATCCGTGGCGTAGTGCGCCAAGGGATCCGTCAGTACGGCGACGAGTTTGTCGGTCTGCGCCACGGCTGGGCTGGAGTTCTTGCTGGCGAAGGGCGGGAACTGGGACTGCCCGAAGTCTCTGGCCTACTGACGCGCGGCGGCACGATTCTCGGCAGCTCGCGCACCAACCCCTACCGCGATGGCGGCGGCGGCACCGAGGCCGTCACGGCGGGAATGGCGAAGCTTGGCCTCGACGGATTGATCGCGATCGGCGGCGAGGACACGCTCGGCGTCGCGACCAAGTTGGCGGCCGATGATGTCGCCGTGATCGGCGTGCCAAAGACAATCGACAACGATCTCGCCGGCACCGATTACACCTTTGGATTCAACACCGCCGTGCAGGTGGCCAGCGACGCGATCGACCGCCTGCAGACGACAGCCGAATCGCACGACCGCGTGATTGTCGTTGAAGTGATGGGCCGCCACGCCGGCTGGATCGCCTGCTCGGCCGGGATCGCCGGCGGCGCGCACGCGATCCTCGTGCCGGAGCGGCCGTTCGACCTAAACGAGCTCTGCGACCAGATCCGCGCGCGCCACTCGCGCGGTAAGAACTTCTCGATCGTTGTCGCCAGCGAAGGCGCGGTTCCAAAGGATGGGTCGCTGAGCGCGCGCGAGGATGACGTCGACGAGTTTGGCCACCCCCGCCTTGGCGGCATCGGCGCCTGGCTGGAGCATGAGATTGAGGCCGTAACCGGCTACGAAACACGGATGGTCGTGCTCGGCCACGTTCAGCGCGGTGGCACGCCAACCGCTTATGACCGAATTCTCGCTACCCGCTACGGAGTCGGGGCGATCGACGCCTACAACCGCGGCGAGCGAGGAATGATGATTGCGCTGCGCGGTACCGAGATCATCACGATCCCGCTCTCCGACGCGCTCGCCGAGCCAAAGCTGCTTGATCCAGAGCTGTTCCGTACAGCGGAAGTATTCTTCGGTTAATCAATGTCACCGTTTTGGATCTGGACCCAAGTCGCAATCGTTATCGCCGTTCTGGCAGGGATGGTCATAGCGGTCGTGAAGCTTCTTTAGCGAGCAGGTAGTCTGCAACGAAGAACCGAACTCAAGGGAGCAGCCATGTTTGGATCGATTGTCGTTGGAACTGATGGATCAGAGACCGCCAGCGAAGCTGTCCGCCAGGCGATCGATCTGGCGAAGGAGACAGGCGCGCGGCTCGAGGTAGTCAGCGCCTTCGCGCCGGTTCCCGTCTCGCGGCTCAAGAGCGAAGCTCAGGAGGCCCCTTCCGACGTGCAATGGATGATCAACGAGCGCGAGGATGTTGAGGCAACGCTGGCGGCCGTCGTCGCGCAGGCGGCAGCGATCGGCGTCGAGTGCTCGCCGCACTCACGCCAAGGCGACCCAGCCGACGCGATTCTCGATGTAGCTGAGGAGAGCTCGGCCGATCTAATCGTCGTCGGCAATAAAGGAATGACCGGCGCCAAGCGCTTCCTGCTCGGCTCTGTGCCGAACAAGGTCAGCCATCACGCACCTTGTTCGGTGCTGATTATTCGTACTACCTAGAAGTCGCGGCGGCGGCGTTCAGCAGCCCGGCGCCGTAGAAGCGGTCGCTCCCCGTCTGCCCTAGATCGCGCGCAGTGCTCTCCAGCCTTGCCTCGAGACGATCGGCCGAAGGGTTGGAGCCGATCACGCCGGTCGCGATCACCAACGCAGCGGCGGCCGTTACATGTGGCGCCGCCATCGAGGTTCCTTCGTAGTCGGTTGGAATGCCGAAGACGGAGGTCGACCTGCCGGTGAAGGTTTCTTGAGCGATGTTCCTGCGCGCCCCGCGCGCCCGGCAGCGTGATTCGCCAGTCGCTCTGGAGTCAGCGCCGCCGCCCGGGGCAACTATGTCGAGGTCGTAGTCGCTGTTTGAGAAGTCGGCAAGGCACCCACCCTCGGTCGTTGCGCCGACCGACATCACACCTGGAGCGTTTGCCGGGTATGAGATCGTCGTCTCGCCCTGATTGCCCGCGGCACCGACAACTAGAACGCCGCGCGAGCGCGCGTAGCTGATCGCGCTGAGCAGTTGTGGAATCTCTGAGGCGCGCACGCCGGAATCAAACTCGAGGCTTAGGTTGATCAGTTTCGCGCGCTTCTTCACAGCAAAGCGAATCCCGTCAGCGATGTCGTTGGCGTTTCCTTCGCCGTTACGGTCGAGCACGCGGACGGGCATGATCTTCGCCCCGTAGGCCAAGCCTGCAAGGGCAATCTTGTTGTTTGTCGCTTCGGCGATCGTGCCGGCCACGTGCGTGCCGTGACCGTTGA
>JBIHZY010000216.1:0-2500 GCA_044240185.1 Solirubrobacteraceae bacterium | reverse complement strand
CGCTCGGCGTGTCAAGAATTGGTGGCGCCGTCCAGGTAGTCCCCTGCACGCCGTAGTACTGACCGGCTTCACCGGTGGAGAGGACGATTCGGTAGGCCGAGAAGCGAGTCTTCGCGCGGTCCTGAATCGTGTAAGCGCGGGTAGCCGGGTAGTCAGGTTCGCCGGAGCTGTAGCCGCCGCTAGCGAGACGAGCAGCCGGGAAATAGACAGGCATTGGCGTCTTTGAAGCGGCGGTAATCGCCTGCGTCTCGCCTTCACCCTTCGCCGCGACTACGCCGGCCGGCAGAGCGCCCGAGAGCTTCTTCTTCTGCTTGCTACGAGCCTTGCGGCCCTTCTTGCTCTTATCCCCGGTCTGGCTTGCGCCGCCGGTCGCTGTCGTGCTCTGGAATTCGTCGACCGCAGTCTGCAGCGCAGCCGGCGAGATACCCAGATCCGACCCTCCAGCGACGTCGGTGGCCGGGAAGCGAACTTCGCGGACCGGGTTCTTTGACGACAGGAAGCCGAGTTTCAGTAGTTGAAGAATGGCGTCGTTGGAACGGACGTCGGTACGCGTGTAGCGAGCGAAGATCCGCACCAATTCTTGGCGATCGCCGAGCAGCGAGGAGAGCGAAAACTGCCCTTTGGCTTGCCGCAGGAAGTCCTGCTGACGGGCTGAGCGGACAAAATCGGAGTCAGCATGGCGGAAGCGAACAAGATCGAGTGACTTCTGGCCACAAAGCTTCTGATAGCCGGGCTTGATGTCGATCTCGGCGTATTGGGCGGCCGGCGCGAGCCCGACGTTGGAGTGGTAATAACGGTGGTCGACGTCGACGTAGACGCAGCCAAGTCGGTTGACGGCGCGCTGGAAGCCGCCGAAATTGACTTCGATGATGTGGTTGATCTCGATCCCGAGCAGGTCGCGAACGGTCTCCAAAGTCAGCTTCGGACCACCGATTGAGAAGGCGGCGTTGATCTTGTCGCTGCCGTAGCCGGGAATATCGACCTTCAGATCGCGCGGAATCGACATCACCGCGGTTGCTTCCTTGTTTGGGTCCAGACGGACCAACATCAAGGTGTCGGAGCGCGCTGCGCCCTTCACCTTGCGATCGCTGAAGCGGCGGTCGGAGCCGATCAGCAGGATCGTCTGCGGGCCGCCGCCATCGACGTTATCGAGCGCGTTGGCCACCCCTGGAATCGTCTGCCCTTCGGCGCGCACAATGTTGACCAGCTGGTCAACCTCCAGCAGCGCTGCCGAGGCGACCGTCGTCGCCGTCAGCAGGACGATCATAAGACCGGCGAGGGCGCCCTTTTTGAGCACTCCGCGGCCGGGCCGAGGTGGTGTGTTGGGATCCGTGGTCACAGGCGAAATACTCTGCATGGAGCCTAGCGAGCGCGCCCGCCGGAGCCGCCGGTTAAGGCTTTGGCGCCGGTTAGCCTTCGACCGCGCGCAGCTTCGGCGCCGCGCCAGACTGGCCTAGATAACTCGGCAGGTCACGGATAAAGACTGCAAGCGCCTGGCGGTAGCACTTCAGCGACGCGATCGAGACCCACTCATTGGGCCCGTGGTGACCGCCGCCTTCGGGGCCAAACTCGACTGCCGGGATGCCGGCCTCGAGGAACGAAATAGCGTCAGATGCGCCGTCGCGGCCGATCGAGAGCGCCTCACCCTCACGGACTGAGCTAACCGCGGCGCGCAGCGCCAACACGTACGGATCTTGGCGCGAGACGATTGCCGGCACGCGGTGGAACTTGCGCACGACCCTGAGATCGTCGATCCGTTCAATCTGTTCGATGATCTGATCAGGGTCCTGCCCTGGCAGATAGCGAATGTCAACGTCGATCAGGCAGCGGTCGGGAACCTTATTGAAGGCGTCACCTCCGGTCACGCGCGCAAGGTTGATCGAAGGCCGATCGAATAGGTCAGAGGATTGACGGCTGAACGGCAGCGTCTCAATCCGTCGGTAGATGTCGTTCGCTTTGAGGATCGCGTTATCCCCCAGCCACGGCGTCGAACCGTGCGCGGCGGTGCCGACGACCTCGAGCCTCAGCGCCAACACGCCCTTGGCTTGAACGCCGATGTGCAGGTCGGTCGGCTCGCCGGTAATTGCAAAGTCGGCGTCGATCCCCTCCCCGACGAGCACGGCGGTCGAACGGTTCTCAACGTTCTCGGACTCCTCATCAGGAACGCAGATCAGCCTTACGCGCACTTCGTCTTGAAGGCTGGCGTCTTGGACGGCGCAGATCAAGGCGGCGAGAGCGCCCTTCATGTCGTAAGCGCCGCGGCCAATCAGCCGGTCTCCATCAACGCGAGGAACGAACTGCTCGGCGAAGGCCGGGACGACGTCAAGGTGGCCGTGGAGGACGACGAGTGGCCCTTCGAGCGGGCCGGCGTCAGCGATGATCACCGGCAGCCCTTCATGGTCACGGCTGGTTACGCGCACCTCACGCGTCTCAAGCCAACCTTTGACGAACTCGCTGGCAGCACGCAGACCATCCTCTTTCGAGGTGTCATAAGCGATCA
>JBIHZY010000067.1:0-8904 GCA_044240185.1 Solirubrobacteraceae bacterium | reverse complement strand
TCGGATAGGAGACGGAGGCCGCTTCAACGCCGAGCACCTCGACGCCCTGCTGCGACGCGAGCCCGGCGACAACGCCGAGCATCGCGATCCGGTGATCGCCAGCAGCGTCAACCTGACCGCCGCGCAACGAACCATGGCCATTGACGATCAGTCCATCTTCTGTCGCCTCAACTTCGGCCCCTAGGTCGCTCAGTGCCGTGACAACGGCGGCGATTCGATCCGACTCCTTCAGCCGCAGCTCGGCGGCACCCTCGATCCGCGTCTCACCTTCCGCGAAGCATGCCATCAGCGCGATCAGCGGCAGTTCGTCAACGGCCAATGGCACTTCGTGCGCAGCGACTGTTGTCGGCTTCAGCGGGCCGGACGTGACGTCGATGTCGCTGACCGGTTCGCTTTCGGCAATCAACCGATCTTTCGGCCGCGGCTCGAGGTCGGTGATGATCACGGCACCCATCCGCTGCGCGATCTCGATGAAGCCGCTGCGCGTCCAATTGACTGAACAGTCTTCGACCAGCAGCCTCGAGCCTGGAACCAGCACTGCTGCTGCGATCGCAAATGCCGCTGACGACGGATCGCTTGGAATTTTGATCTGTTCTGGGAGCGTCAGCTCATCGGTTGGGAAGACCGTCAATCGGTCGCCGTCGCGCTCGAGCTTGACGCCCGCAAGCGCCAGCAGTCGCTCGGTGTGATCGCGGCTCGGGTCGGGCTCGGTGATCGTCGTTGGGCCCTCCGCGATCAACGCCGCGATAGCTACGCAGGACTTAACCTGCGCGCTGGCAACCGGCAGCACATAATCAATTCCAGTAAGCCGCGACCCGGTCACCGTGAACGGCGCGAAGCGGGCTTCGCTTGCCGCGATCTCAGCGCCCATCAGCCGCAACGGCTCAGCGATGCGATCGATCGGCCGGCGCCGGATCGAGGCGTCGCCGTCGAATTCAAAGCTGGAGCCGTGCTGACCAGCCAGCCAGCCGGGCAAAAGACGGAGCAGTGTTCCCGCGTTGCCAACGTCGATCGGCTGCTTTGGCTGCTGGGCGTTGCGCAGGCCGACGCCTCGAATCATTAGTCCGTCGGCGCGGCGCTCGACCAACGCTCCGAGCTGCTCAATCGCGGTTAGCGTCGCAAGCGTGTCCTCTGCCTCTAGGTAGTTGGTTACCAGTACCGGTTCGTCGGCCATCGCGGCGAAGATCGCGGCGCGATGCGAGATCGATTTGTCGGCCGGGGCGGTCAACCTTCCCTTGATCCGCTCAGCCGGATCGATCAGCACCTTCACAGGACCGGCAGCCCAAGCTGGTCGAGACATTCAGTGGCCCCGATGGCTGAATCTTCAGCGACCCAGAGCGCAACCACGCCCTCCTGCCCATCTGGTGATGGACTGAGCGCCATATCGACAATGTTGATGTCCGCTTCGCAGAGCCCGAGCGCAATCTGCGCCAGCACGCCGGGCCTATTTGGAACTGGCACGCGCAGCTCGGCGAGAATGCCGCCGGAGAGGCCAGCTTCGGTAAGCGCTTCGCGGCGCTCGGCGGCCAGAACCTGCCACTCGTTGAGCCAACCGGCGTCGCCGCCACTGATCGCTGCGCGCGCAGCGGTCAGCCGCTCGATCGCACCATCTAGCTCCTCCACCAACGCGGCCTTGTTGGCGATGTAGATCGCCGTCCACATCTCAGGGTTTGCACCAGCAACGCGGGTGGCGTCACGGAAACTTGGGCCGGTCACTGGGATCTTGCGCTCCTCGAGCGCAGCGTCGGCCTGAAGCACGAGCACATTTGCGAGCACGTGTGGCAGCTGCGATACGGCGGCCATCATCCGATCGTGATCATCAACGCCAACGATCGTCGGCTTGGCGCCGATCGCGCTGAGCAGATTGTGCACGCGTTCCAGCATCACGCCGCTTGTGATCTCGGTTGGAGTCAGGTACCAGGTCGCCTCGTCGAAGAGATCTTCGCGGGCGTTGACTACGCCCGAGTTAGCGCTGCCAGCTAGCGGGTGACCACCGACAAAGCGCTGGTCTCGCGCAGCGGCATCTACGACCTGCCGCTTGATCGAACCGACGTCGGTGATCGCGCAGTCGAGAGGCGCCGCCGCGAGCACCTGCTCAGTCACCTCAACGAGTCGGTCGGCCGGCACGGCAACGACGACGACGTCGGCCTCGATCAACGACGTCTCAAGCCCTGGGCAGGCCTCGTCTATCAGCTCTAGTTCGAGTGCTTGGTCGGCCTCGGGCCCCACTCCTCGAACGTGGGCCCCGACGCGGCGCCGAGCGGCGAGGGCAAAAGACCCGCCGATCAGGCCGACACCGACGACCGTGATTTTCAAGCCGAGCGCGCCTGCGTCTGAAGGAAGGACGCTTTGCCAGCCAGTTGGGCCGCCTGATCGACCGCCTGCGCATACTGCTCAAACTCTTCGCTGCGCAGCGCCTGAGGGCCATCGCAGATCGCCTCTTCCGGCTCCGGATGAACTTCGACGATGATCCCGTCAGCGCCAACTGCTGCGGCTGCCAGCGAGAGCGGCTGCACGAGCGCGCGGCGCCCCGCCGCGTGGCTTGGGTCGATCACGATCGGAAGATGAGTCATCTCTTTGAGTACCGGCACGGCCATCAGGTCGAGCGTAAAGCGGTAAGCGGTCTCAAAGGTGCGGATGCCGCGCTCACAGAGGATCACCTGCTCGTTGCCTTCTTTGAGGATGTACTCAGCGGCCATAACGAACTCTTCGAGCGTCGCCGAGAGGCCGCGCTTCAGCAGCACCGGGCGTCCGGCGCGGCCGAGCTCGGTCAGCAGGCCGTAGTTCTGCATGTTGCGAGCACCGACTTGAATTAGGTCAGCTACCTCGAGCACCGGTTCGATGTCGCGCGCGTCCATCAGCTCAGTGACGATCGGTAGCCCACTCTGCTCGCGCGCTTCGGCCAGCAACTCCAGCCCTTCAACGCCAAGACCTTGGAACGAGTACGGCGAGGTGCGTGGCTTGTAGGCGCCGCCACGGAGCATCGAAGCGCCGCAGGCCTTGACCAGCGCAGCGGTGTCGAGCAGCTGATCTCGTGACTCAACCGTGCATGGCCCGGCGATCAGGGCGAAGTTGTCGCCGCCGACCTTGGCACCGCCGATGTCGAAAACCGAGTGATTTCCGTGCCTTGATTCAAGCGCTGCAAGTTTGTACGGCTTGAGAATCGGGACAATCTTGCTGACGCCGGCAAGCGCGCCGAGTTCGAGCTCGCCTACGCGCAGCTCGGTGTCGGCGTCGCCGATCGCGCCGATCAGCGTCAGCTCAGCACCGCGGCTTGGATGCGCCGTCCCGCCAACCGACTCAATCCGGTCAATTACGGCTTGGACTTGATCTTCTGTGGCCTCAGGGCTCATCACGACTAGCATCGCGACAACTTTAGCGGCCGCGCTTGGCTAAAGAGCGCGATGGACGCTCGCTTGCGTTACTGCGCGCCGGAGATGTCGCTGCGCAGGCTCTGCGCGTCGCGCAGGTAGACGTGCTGGGCTTGATGGCCTTCCGGGGCGCGGTAGTGAACCAGTGCGCGGATCACGCGCTCCATCGAACCGGGGACGTCGATCTCGCGGACGCAGAGCAGTGGCACCTGATCAAGCCCCATCTCGCGCGCGGCCACGGCCGGAAACTCGGCGTTGAGATCGTCGGTCATTGAGAGGATGCAGCTAACGATGTCGGCCTCGTTCAGGCCATTGCGCTCGATCAGCGCTTCGAGCAGCTCACGGGTGGCGCTAAGGATCGCTTCGCGCTCGTTGTTGTCGACTGTTATCGCGCCGCGCAGGCCGTAAGTGTTCATCGCACCCCAATCATGCCACTCAGCTCTGATCCGTGGGCTCGAGCAAGGATTCGATCTCGGCCAAGTTGAGGCGCCGCGACTTGCCCTCGGGCAGCGGGCCCAGCTCGAGCGATCCGAAAGCAATCCGCTTCAACTCACGGACGGGATGGCCAACCGCCTCGCACATTCGTCGAACTTGACGCTTGCGACCCTCGTGAATCGTCAGCTCGATGTGGCCGGCGGCGATCTGCCTGACCTTCGCCGGAGCGGTCTTGCCATCCTCCAGCACAATTCCATCGCGCAGAGCTTGGAGCGCGCGCTCGCTCAAGGCGCCGCCCGAGACGCGCGCGATGTAGCGCTTGGGCACCTCGAAGCTCGGGTGCGTCAGCTTGTGCGCGAGGTCGCCATCATCGGTCAGCAGAATCAGTCCAGTCGAATCTACGTCGAGCCGCCCAACTGGGTAGAGCCGCCGCGAGCTAGCAGCACCGCTTCGGACCATCTCGACGACGGTTGGCCTGCCATGCGTGTCAGCGGCGGTCGATACGACACCAGGCGGCTTATTCAGTGCGTAGACGACCCGCACCTCCGGCCCGCTGCCAACGCGCTCACCATCGAAGAGGATCTTGTTGCGCGAATCAACGTCCAATGCGGGGTCGAAAACGATCTCGCCGTCAACGCTGATTCGCCCGGAAGCGACCAGCGCTTCGCTGCCGCGGCGCGAGGCGATTCCTGCGTGGGCTAAATACTTGCCGAGTCTCATCGTCCTTGCTGCCACGATAGGGGGCGATGGATCTTGAACTTCTAAGGACAACGCTGAGCGAAGCCGGGGAGCCGGGCTACCGCTACGACCAGGCTTGGGCTTGGCAGGCACGCGGCGCCGCCGACTGGGAGGCAATGAGCGACCTTCCAGCGCCGCTGCGCGAGAAGCTCAGCGCCGAGGTCCCCTTCTCGACGCTGAAAGTAGAGAATGAGGCCGTCTCGCGTGACGGAACGATGAAGGTGCTGTTCAGCACCGCCGACGGCCGCCCGGTTGAAGCGGTGCTGATGACTTACCGCGACGGCCGCCGCTCGCTCTGCCTCTCTTCGCAATCTGGCTGCCCCTTGAGCTGCACCTTCTGCGCGACCGGCACGATGAAGTTCGGTCGCAACCTCACAACCGCCGAGATCATCGACCAAGCGCTCCACTTCCGCCGCATTGGCGATGTGAACCACTGCGTGTTCATGGGAATGGGCGAGCCGATGATGAATCTCGACAACGTGCTGGCGGCCTGCGAGCTGCTCCCCGACCTCGGCATCACCAGTCGCCGCACTGCAATCTCAACGGTCGGCTGGGCGCCAGGAATTGACGAGCTCGCGCAGCAACCGCGACCGATCCGCCTTGCGCTTTCACTACACGCGCCCAACGACGCGCTACGCAGCGAGATCATGGCCGTCAATGACCGCTACCCAATCGCTGAGGTCTTGGCTGCCTGCGACCGCCATTACGAGGCTCGTCGCCGGATGACATTCATTGAGTACGTGATGCTGGCCGGCGTCAACGACCGTTACGAGCAGGCGGTCGAGCTCGCCGCGCTGCTCGACCCGAAGCGCTACAAGATCAACCTGATTCCCTACAACCCGACCGGCTCGCCTTACGACGGCTCATCGCGGGCTGCGATTGATGCCTTCCAGAGCACGCTCGAGGCCAACGGGATAGGCGCCACAGTGCGCCTCACACGCGGCCAGGACATCGCTGCTGCCTGCGGTCAGTTGGCAGCGAACGCGTTGGCCGGCTGATCGCCTTCTGAATCCCCTGCCGCTCCGCCCTCGCCAACTTCGTCGAGCTCGGCCTCGGCTTCAGCTTCGATCTCGGGCAATGGCTGCTGGAGCTCATCTTCGCCTTCGCTAGTTGGCGCCTCACCGAGCCGTGCGCCGCCAGCGGCCATCAAGCGCTCGCGCAGGTCGGACTGCTCTTCAGGGCTTGGGTCCCATTCTGAGATTGGCGGAAGCTCGCCGATCGAACTGAGCCCGAAGAGCTTTAGGAAGAGATCTGTTGTGCGGAAGCAGATCGCGCCGAACTGCGAGCGGCCCGACTCCTCAATCAGCCCGCGCTCAAGCAGCGTGCCGCTAGCCGAATCTGCACTTACACCACGGATCCGCGTGATCTCAGGCCGTGAGACCGGCTGCAAGTAGGCGACGATCGCCAGAGTTTCAGCCTGTGCCGGTGTCAGCGGCGGCGTGCGCGGCTTCGACAGCAGCCGCCGCGCGGCCTCGTCGTTCTCAGGCGCGCTGGCGAGCGTATATCCGCCGGCGACCTTCCTCAGAACCATTCCTCGCTCGCCCTCAGACCAAGCAGCCCCAAGCTCTTCGAGCCCGGCTGTGACCTCGTCGAGCTCACAACCGATTGCCTCGGCCAGTTCAGCCTCATTGACCGGCTGCGGGCTAACGAAAAGCAGCGCCTCAATCATCTTCGCGGGCTGATTCATGCGGCTCCTTGGATCAGATAGGGACGCTGCGCCTGTTCAACGGCGGCGATCGTGATCGGCGCGAATGGTGCCGCCTGCTGCCAGGTTGCCTCGCCCTGCTTGTAAAGCTCGAGCAGCGCAAAGAGCGTCACCGCAACGGTCATGCGATCTGCGCCGGCTACTGCCTCATCGAATGAACATGAACCTCGCAAGAGAATCTTGCGCAGGTGCGCGAGCCTCGAAGGAACCGTCACTGAGGATGTGCGCAGGTGCGCGAGCGAGATTTGAGGCGGCGTCCGCAGCAGGCCGCCAATCGCCTCGCCGAGCTGACTTGCGGCGTAAACCTTCTCGGCGTTCTCGAGCGTGACCTGCTTGATAAAGCCTGGAAGCGGAGCTTCGCGGTAGTGGTAGCCGCGCTGCTCGCCGAGCATCTCAGCGAGGTGGTCGGCAGCCTGGCGATAGCGGCGCGCATCGAGCATCCGCGCGAGCAGCTCCTCGGCCGCCTCTCCGGGCTCAAGATCTCCAAGCTCGTCAATCTCACCGGCCGAAAGCATCAGTCGCGACTTCAGTTCGAGCAGAGCCGCGATCAGCACGATGAACTCGGTCGCCATCTCTAGGTCCAGCTCACCGCGCGCTTCGAGCACATCGATGTAGGCAACGACTATCTCAGCGAGGTCGAGATCGAGCAGGTCGACCTCTTCGCGCAGGACGAGCGTCAACAGCAGGTCGAAGGGGCCTGTAAAGAGCTCGAGGTCGAGCTCGATCTGAGCAGCAATCACGGGTCGAAAGTTACAGCGGCGGCCGGTCGGCGCCCAAACATCACTATCCCGATCAGGACGCAAAGCGCTGCGGCAGCGGCGTATGCGAGAAGGTCGCCTCCAACGGCTGCCAGAAGCCCGCCAAGCGTCGCGCCGGCACCGATCGCGAGTGACCAGGTGCTGTTCTGGATCGCAAACGCCCATCCTTGATCGACCTCGAGCTGCTCGGCTGCCAGCGAGATCAGCTTGCCTGCTGGCACCCAGAGAATCCCGATCGCAGCCGAGCAGAGGATCAACGCTAGGGCCAACATGATCACGCTCGCTGGGAAGAAGAGCGACAGCAACAGCCCGGCGGCCAGGAACAGGCCAACACGGACGATTCGCAGCACACCGATCTTGTCGCTCAGTCGCCCAACAATCGGACTTACTACGGCCTCAACTGTGCCAGCGAGGAAGAAAATTAGGCCAATCAACTCAGCGCTGGCGCCCAGCACGTTGAGCCTCAGGGGAACCAGCACTTCGATAACGCCGAAAGCAAGTGATGGAATTATGAAGATCATCAGCGCGACTAGATAGCGACTGCTGCGCAGAAGGACCAGCGGCGAAGCTCGCGTCGTCTCCTCAGCAACGTGCGGTTCCGGCGTTCGAGCAGCAACGGCAGCAATAGCGACCGCCGCCAGCGCAGTGGCCGCAAATGCCGGGCCGCGGCCGATCAGATGCGCGACCGACCCCAACACGGGACCCATTTGCGCGCCGACGACACCGGCGCCAATGCCAAACCCGAGCGCCTCGCCTCGCCGTGCGCGGCTTGTGCCCTGCGCCAGCCACGCAAGGCCGGCGGTCCACGATGCTGCACCAGCCAATCCCTGCAGGAAGCGCCCGGCGTAGAGCATCTCGATTGTGTGGCCGAAGGCGAAGACGAGAGCTGCAGCCGCCATTACGGCGAGTGAGACGAGGACCGTCGAGCGGGGGCCGAAGCGCGCCGTTGCCCAACCGGCCGGTATCGCGCCGAGGAAGGTTCCCAGCGGATAGATGCCAACGAGTAGCCCGGCGCCGCCTTTGCCGAGGTCAAACTGCTCTGAGAGCGAGGGCAGCAGTGGCGCCAGCGCGGCGTAGAAAAGCGTGTCGAGTAGAACGACTGAACCGACGAGAATTACGAGCCGGCGATTCATCTCGCTCAGCTCACGGGGCCGAGACCCATCGCGGCGCGAACCTCGGCCAGCGTGACGGCGGCGATCTCACGCGCCTGCTCGGCGCCGCGGAGCAGAATCTTCTCCAGTTCCGCCTCGTCGCCGCGCAGCTCCTCGTAGCGCTCACGAACCGGCGCCAGCATCTCGCTCACGGCATCGCTGACGGCAGCCTTGAGGTCTCCGTAACCACGCGCCTCGGCCAACTCCGCGGCCGCTTCGTCGGGAGTAATTCCCTTGCATGCAGCAAGAATGTCGAGCAGGTTGCTGACGCCCTGCTTCTCGGGATCGAAGGCAATTCGCGGCGGGTCATCGGAATCAGTGACCGCCCGGCTGAGCTTGCGCTTGATCATCTCAGGCTCGTCGAGGACGTAGATCGTGCCCTCCTCGGAGGCCGCCGTTGTTGACATCTTGGAGCTGGGGTCTTGCAAGTCCATGATCCGCGCACCGACCGCAGGGATCCGGTGTTCAGGGGCTACGAGAATCTCTCCCCCGTCAGCGAAGCGGGCGTTGAAGCGCTCGGCGATGTCGCGCATCAGCTCGATGTGCTGGCGCTGGTCTTCCCCTACCGGCACCTCGTCGCAGCGGTAGGCGAGTACGTCGGCGGCCTGCAGAACTGGGTAAAAGAAGAGCCCGGCTGAGATCAGCTCGCGCTGAACCTCCGACTTCTCCTTGAACTGATGCATACGGTTTAGATCGCCGTGCGCGGTAACCGACGAGAGCAGCCAGCAGAGCTCTGTCTGCTCCGG
>JBIHZY010000215.1:0-2527 GCA_044240185.1 Solirubrobacteraceae bacterium | reverse complement strand
CCTTCGCCGTTACGGTCGAGCACGCGGACGGGCATGATCTTCGCCCCGTAGGCCAAGCCTGCAAGGGCAATCTTGTTGTTTGTCGCTTCGGCGATCGTGCCGGCCACGTGCGTGCCGTGACCGTTGAGGTCGTTGGCGTAGGGGTCGCCGTCAACGAAATCCTTGCCAGCCACGAACTGACCGCTGGTGAAGTCCGGTGAACGCTTGTATGGAACTCGGTTCGAGTAGGCGACTCCGGTGTCGAGCACGGCGATCGTTACGCCCTTGCCGCCGGAACGGCCAGCAGCTCGGGCGTTAGCCCAGGCCTCTTGGGCGCGGACGCCGTAGGGGCCGATGAAGTTCCACTGCAGGCTCATCAGCAGCGGATCGTTCGGCGTGTAGGTGGCGGCCGCGGTGTGAGCAATCAGGTTTGGCACGGCGTAGGCAACGTCGTCGCGCGAACGCAGCTCGGCGAGCGCCTTACGAACGTTGTCAACCTGCAGCACTACGGGGTCAGCGCTGGCCGCCGATGGTGCTGCGCCGGTCGCGGGATCCTCAAACTGAACGACGATCTGGTTCGGCTCAGCGGTCGCTGCTCCGGCTGCTGCGGGCAACGCGAAGGTCGCCAGCAGAGCGGCGAAGGCGATGATTGGAAGTCTTAGTCGGTTGAAGGAGATCATTTGAAAGAGGGCTGCGGGCTTGCTGCTCACTATTTAGAACACAGAAGAAGCCCGAAAGTAACGATCTTCTGCGCCGATAGGGGATGATGACAGCCACGTGGACGAGAAACGCCGGATAGACGATGAACGCTGGATCAGCGAGGCGATCGAGGAGGCCGCCTTGGCACCAGCGCACGGCGACGTTCCGATCGCCGCTTTGGTCGTCCATGACGGCCGCGTAATTGGCCGCGCTCATAACGAACGCGAGCGCCACGGCGACCCAACCGCGCACGCCGAGATCGTCGCGCTGCGCGCCGCCGCCGCAGCGCTCGGCTCTTGGCGCGTGCTCGATTCAACGATCTACGTCACGCTTGAGCCTTGTGCGATGTGCGCCGGGGCGATAGTGCTTGCGCGCGTTCCTCGCGTTGTCTTCGGGGCCTGGGACCCAAAGGCCGGCGCCGCCGGCAGCGTGCTTGACATTCTCAGCGAGCCGCAGCTCAACCACAGCCCCGAGGTCTTGGGCGGTGTGCTTGAAGACGAGTGTGCGGCGCTGCTGACCGACTTCTTCGCCGAACGCCGCTAGTTCGCGGGCGTCAGTCGGTTACGCGGCCGTCGTCGGTGTAGACGACGACGCGGTCGCCGCGCGCAAAGGCCGCCAGCGTCATCCCCCGCTCGGCCGCCAGTTCAACGGCAAGCGAAGTCGGGGCGCCGACGCCGACAAGAATCGGCGCGCCAGCAACAGCAGCTTTCTGCACCAGCTCAAATGAGATCCGCCCGCTGACGCAGAGGATCTTCCCGCCCATCGGCAGGCCGCCATCGAGCAGCGAGCGGCCGATCACCTTGTCCATCGCGTTGTGGCGGCCAACGTCTTCGCGCACGCAGATCAGTTCGCCTTCGGCGCTGAAGAGGCCGGTGGCGTGCATCCCGCCGGTGCGCTCAAAGCCGGGCTGGCGTAGCTGCTCGGGCAGCGCAGCGAGCAGCGCCCGCGCCACAACCGGGCCAGCCGTGGCGGGCGGCGCGTCAACGGCGACCTGCTCGATCGCGCCCTTGCCGCAAACGCCGCAGGAGGAGGTCGTGTAGAAGTTCCGCTGGCCAGGGTCGCTCAGCAGCGGCCCGGTTACGTCAATGATGTTGGCGGCGAAGTCTGTCGTCGGCCCGGCGTCGCGGGGCTCGTTGATCAAGCCTTCGCCGTAGAGGAAGCCGAGCGCCAGCTCTTCGTCGTTGCCGGGCGTGCGCATCGTGACTGAGAGCGCCTCCCCGTCGACGCGAATCTCAAGCGGCTCTTCAACGGCAATCTCGTCGCGCTCGCCCTCACGCACGACACTGGTGACCATCCGCCCAGCGTCAGCGTCGGCCACCGGCCAGCCCCTTCGTTCAGTCCGCCGCTACGAGCGCCGGCGTGTCGGAGGGTGCTTCGCTCATTGCGCGCACATCGACTGCAACGACCTTGTACTCAGGGCAGCCGGTGTTTACCTCGACCGAATCACCGATCAGCAGGTTGGTGCGCAGCTCAGGGAAGTGGAAGGCGGTGAAGACGTTGCCCTTTTCGATCCGGTCGGTGATCCGCGCCGGGATCTCAATCCGCCCGTGGTGGCTGCGGACCGACACAAGGTCGTCCTCGCTGATCCAAAGCCGCGCGGCGTCATCAGGATGAATCTCAAGCCAGTCGCTTGGCAGCAGCTCAAGGTTCTTCGTGCGGCGCGTCATCGTTCCGGCGTTGTAGTGCTGAAGGCGACGGCCGGTGATCAAGATCAGCGGGAACTCGTCGTCGGCAACCTCGCCGGGCTCGCGGTAAGGCAGCGCATTGAACGAGCCAAGACCGTTCGGGTGGTGGAACTTCTCTTCGTAAAGAATTGGTGCGTCGCTGCCATCTGCCTCGACCGGCCAGC
>JBIHZY010000066.1:0-9017 GCA_044240185.1 Solirubrobacteraceae bacterium | reverse complement strand
TCGTATCGCGGGCTCCGGTCTTCCGGGGTCTCATGGTCATCGCAAACGTAAACGCCTGCGTCGGCTTCAGCTTCCGGCCCGATCCTATCCCGAGGCTCGCATCCAGGGCCAGTCTCGCGCGCGTCAGAAACCTCAAGCTGGCGATCTCCAACTCGAGCGCCGATCCCGCCACTCCGCTGGCCTGGGGCAGGGTAATGGTCAGGACGTTCCCGAGCGCCTTCGCGGTCACCCAGCTGGGCGGCAACCACGTCAACTTCCTCCGGACCGAGTCCGACTGCGTCGATAACCCGCTGCGCGAGTACCTGCTGACCCGGAAGATGGCTCCGCGACGAACAACCTGCCTATTCACCGCCCCCGCGGGCCTTGACATGTCGGCCGTAGCCGCCAGCAAACGAAAGCTCGACCCAAGCGCGATCGTCGAGACGATCCTGCGCAACAACCGCCTGAACGGACGGTAGCTCTCCGGGCCGGGCAGAGCCCGGATCTCCCACGCCACTAGATGCCAGCTGAATCCCCCGCGTTGATGGGGCGTGATGCTTCCGCTGGCTAGTTTGGTTTCTGTGGTGCTAACAACTAGTGCTGGTCACCGTGCCGTTGGGGCAGGTCGCGTAGTACCAGATAGCGCCAAAGCGGTTGCCGCCGGAAAAGATCGCTCCGGTCAGGTTCGCGTAGGTCATGTTCGCGCTGACTAGCCACGCGCCGGTGAAGTTCGCGCTAAGCGGGTACGCGTATGTCAGGTTCGCGCTGACTAGCCACGCGTAGGACAGGTTCGCGCTGGTCAGGTTCGTGTTGGTCAGGTTCGCGCTGACGAAGCTTGCGTAGGTCAGGTTCGTGCGGGACAGGTTCGCGTTGGTCAGGTTCGCGCCTCTGAGCTCCGCGTTGGTCAGGTTCGCGCCGGTCAGGTTCGCGCCGGCCAGCTGCGTGCCGAGCAGGTTCGCGTAGGCCAAGTTCGCGCCGGTCAGGTTCGCGCCGGTGAAGTTGGCTCCGCGCAGGTCCGCGCCCGAACAGTTTGGGTTGCATGACGGCGCGGCTTGTGCCTGTGCGAGACCAGCCCTTCCCTTCTTAGCCTTAGCGGTGTAGTGATGAAGTTTTGCGCCTTTGAGGTTCGCTCCGGTCAGATCAGCTCCCCGCAGGTCAGTTTTGCGCAGGTCGGCGTAGCGGAGATCAGCTCCACGTAGGTTCGCGTGGCGCAGGTCCATGTTGTGGAGCACGCTGTGATGCAACACAGCGCCGCGCAGATCCTTGCCGTTCAGGTTCTTGTAATGGCAGCTCGTGTGATGCTTGATCACGCAGCCCTTGACGGTGCGAGCCTGTGCCACACCCGACAGAAGCACGCACGCCGACACAGCAACAACTAGAACCCGCAGGAAAGAACGCATTACGGAAAGATACGAAATCCGCCGAGAGGGGGCGCAAGTACGGCGGCGGGCCGATCAAAAGCCCTTGAAATCAGGCTCCGCGAGGTCATGGTTTCGGCACCGCTTCGGTTCAGGTCAGCTAGCTCGCAACTGCCGGCGCGCAGTGAGCCCGTATTTAGTACTGTCCGCCGATGCTCAAATCACGCAGGTCACTCGCGCTCCTTCCCCTCGTCGTGGCGGCCGCTTTCGGCCCTGCCTCCGGAGCCAGCGCGCGATCACCAGAGCCGATCAGCTGGACCGCCTGCCCACTGGAGAATTTTCCAACGCTTCAGTGCGGGACTTTCGAGGTTCCTTACGACTACGGCAAGCCAACCGGCAAGAAGTTCACGCTTGCCCTGCAGAAGCTTCCGGCGTCGGGCGCCAAGATCGGCACGCTCTTTACCAACCCTGGCGGCCCGGGGTCTCCAGGGCTAGAAAGCTGGTTTTTCGCGTCCGACTCACAATCGCTGCGTGAATCGTTCGACCTCGTCGGCTTTGACCCCCGCGGAATCGGCGCGACCCGCCCGGCCTTCGATTGCGAACCGGCGCCTCGGCGAGCCCCCCGCATGAATACCCCGACGGCGGGCGATTGGGTCACGTTCAGCAGGGCGCTGACACCAGCGATCGCCAGGGCAAACCGAGCCTGCCAGAGGAAGAGCGCCGACTTCATCGCCCACGTTGGCACCAACAACGTGGTCCGCGACCTCGATGCCATGCGCGCCGCTGTCGGGGATGCCAAGCTGAACTTCTGGGGGATGAGCTATGGCACAAGGATCGGCTACACATACGCCTACCGTTATCCGCAGAGGGTGCGCGCGATCATCCTCGACGGTCCGGTCACGCCGAATGGAAGCTGGGCCAATTTCGCCCGCGTGCGGTCCGGGTCCAACGACGAGGCGCTGCGCTTCATCCGCTCGGTCAGCCCTGCCACCTACGCGGCGGTCATCTCCACCCGCAACAGCCTCTTCGCTTCCCAGCTCGACATCGGAACTGCCGGGCGCAGCATTCGTTTGGGCGGGTACGACTGGGTCTCAATAATCGCCAATAAGCTGCTCGCGCAGTCCAACTGGCCGCAGGTCACCGAACTGGCCAAGCTGGTCGCGACGGCCCGCATCGTCGGCGCTGGCGGCGATCAGGCCCGCGCGGCGCTGCGCACGGCACTGGCAATCGCCGAGGCCGACGACCCTGACGGGACCGCTGCCGATGGCGGAGCCAACGAAGCGATCAACTGTGCCGACTACGCCGACCGGCCGTCTGTCCGCCAGCGCTCGCGGATCGTTCGCAACGTCGTCTCGCGAGCCCCGGTCTTCGGGGGAACGCTTGTTTCCCAAATGGCGCCGGGCTGCACTGGTTTCACCTTCCGGCCCGACCCTGTACCGAGGATCGCCTCGAGGGCCTCTCTGGCGCGCGTCAGGAACCTCAAGCTGGCGATCACGGACTCGACCGCCGATGCCGCCACGCCGCTGGTTTGGGGCAGGGCAATGGTCAGGGCGTTCCCAAGCGCTTTCGAAGTCACTCAGCAGACCGGCAATCACGTCAACTTCCTCTCGACGGAGTCCGACTGCGTCGACGATCCGCTGCGTGAATACCTGCTGACGCTGAAGATGGCACCGCGACGGACAACCTGCCTGTTCACCGCCCCCGCGGGCCTTGACATGTCGGCGGTAGCTGCCGGCAAGCGCAAGCTCAACTAGGGCGCGACCGTCGACACGATGCTGCGCAACAACCGCCTGAACGGCGCAGCTCAGCCAACCGCCTAGAGGCGAACTTCGACGCTCGTCGCTTTGACCACAGCCGAGGCCGACATTCCGACCTTTAGCCCGAGCTCCTCTGCCGCCTCGCGCGTGATTACGGAGACGATCCGGTAGCTGCCGCAGGCCAGCTCTATCTTCGCCATCACGCCATCCTTCTCGACCGAGACGATGGTTCCCTCGAGCTGGTTGCGGGCCGATAGGCCGCTGTCAGGAGCGCGATCGCCAACGAGCAGTCTCAGCGCTGCGGCGTCAACGGTTCGCTGGCCGCCGGATGAGCGCTCGAACTTGATTCGGCCGTCCTTCTCCCAGCGGCGAAGGGTGTCAACGCTGACGCCGAGAATCGCTGCCGCCGCGCCAATTCGTATCTGCTCGCTCATATTCCCGACCTTACCTTTCGTCGCTTTCAGCGGGTCCGAGGATTCGTTCGACTGTGATGTGCTGCGGACTTTCGCGTAGTTCGCTAAGCGTCCCAAGCTGGACGATCTTGCCGCTGTCCATCACGGCGACGTTGTCGGCCAGCTCAGCGGCGTCGGCTGGGTCGTGCGTGACGACAATGGTTGGGACGGGAACCTCGGCCAGCAGCCCAGCAAGCTCAGCGCGCACCTCGCGGCGGGTGATCGTGTCGAGCGCTGAGAGCGGCTCGTCGAGCAGCAGCACATCGGGGTCGCGGGCCAAAGCGCGAGCCAACGCAACGCGCTGGCGCTCCCCGCCGGAAAGGCTCGATGGCATCGCGCCGCCTAACTCGCCAACGCCGAAGCGGCGCAACATTTCCGGCGCAGCATCGCGGTCAGCGAAAGCGACATTCTCCAGCACCGTCATGTGCGGGAAGAGCGCATAGTCCTGGAAGACAAGGCCGACGCTGCGCTCCTCGGGCGAGAGGTTCACGCCCGCCTCCGCGTCGAACCAGCAGTGCGGGCCGAGCCGGACATGCCCGCGGGCAGGCTGCAGCAGCCCGGCAATAATTCGCAGCACACTGCTCTTCCCCGCGCCGGAGGGCCCGAGCAGCGCAACCGTCTGGCCGGGGTCCACGCCAAGCTCGAGATCGATCGTTAGATCGCCGAGCTGGTGGCCGATTGCGATTTCGAGTCTGTCCATAGGTGGGGCAGCTTTGACAGCAGCAGAATTGCGGCGCTGACCGCGAGCAGCAATATCCCGATTGCGATTGCCGAATCGAGGCTTACGGGAAGCTCAGCGTACGCCGCCAGTGGCAGCGTCTGAGTGACTCCAGCAACGCTGCCAGCGAAGACGAGTGTGGCGCCGAACTCGCCGACGCCGCGCGCGAATGCCAGCGCCCAGCCTGAGCGCAGCCCTTCAGCCGAGAGCGGCAGCGCAATCCGGCGGAAGACGCGAAAGCGCCCAGCGCCCAGCGTGCGCGCGGCGTCGAGGCAGTGGCCGTCGATCGCGGCGAAGGCGCTGATCGCTGAGCGCAGGTAGAACGGCGCTGCCACAAAGGTCACGGCCAAGACGACGGCAAGCTCCGTAAATGGAATCGTCAGCCCAGCGCTAGCGAGCGCTCCGCCAAGCGGCCCGTTCGGGCCGAAGGCCACGATCAGCGCGATTCCCGCCACCGCCGGCGGCAGCACCAGCGGCAGTTCGATCAGCGTGATCAGCGCGCGGCGGCCTACGAAGCTGCGCCGCGCAATCAGATAGGCGGCCGGCGTGCCGAACAGCAGGATCAGCGCGTCGGCGATCAGGTTTGCCTCGGCGGTAACGCGGATCGCGTCGAGCGTCTGTGGGCTGGTTAGGAGTTCGGGCAGTCGCCTTGGGGCGACGCTCGTAACAAGCGCGATCAGCGGGATCGCCAGAAACGCGATCAGCAGAACTGCTGCCAGCACGCAGGCGGCAAGGAACACTTGGTTGCGGCGGCGCGTGTTCATTTTATCGGCGCCGGGCCAAAGCCGGCGGCTTTCAGCGCTGCCTGGCCATCAGGGCCGGTCAGCTTCGTGAGGTAATCCTTCGCGGCAGTGGTGTTGGCTCCGTCACGAATGACCACGCAGGCCATGTAGGTGACGACCGGCTCCGCCGAAGCCGGCAGCGCAACCGCGCGCACACGGCCTTCCGACGACTTAGCGTCTGTGACGTAAGCAATGCCGGCATCGGCTGAGCCGAGCGCCACCTTTGAGACGATGCCGGCGGCATCCTGCTCATCGCTGACCGTGTTGCGGGTCAAGACCGCGTCAGCGCCAGCGTTTGCCAGCACCTCGCGCGTGTAGTTACCGATCGGCACAGCAGCCACGCCGATCGCGAGGCGCCGACGCGGCCCCGACTGGAGGTCGGCGAGGCCCGCGATCTGCTTGGACTCAGTCGGCACGATGATCGCCAGCGTGTTTGAGGCGAACGGCACCGGCGTCTCGCAGAGCCCCTCCGCCGCAAGCTGCTTCGGAGACTTCGGGCTGGCGGCGGCGAGGAGATCTGCCGGCGCACCATTTTCGATCTGCTGGGCAAGCTGGTCTGAGCCAGCAAATGAATAGGTAGGACTCGCTTCGATAGTCGGCAGAACTGGCTTGAGCGATGAAGCGCCGTAGACGGTCAGGGTGTCGTTCGAGCCACAGGCAGCGAGAACGCCGGCGGCGAGAACGGATAGGAAAGCTGCAACACCTGTCTGCATGGCGGAGAGACTACCATAGCTTTACCTATGTATAACCTAGGTATTGCGCAACGGTGACGATCATCGATGCACCGCCAAGCGGCGCAAGTGATCCGAAGCCGCCGGAAACTAGCCCAGAACGACAACGGCCCCCAGCGCGGTTAGCGCCAGGGGCCAGTTGCTGCGTTTCTCAGCGCTAGTTAAGCGGCTGACTTCTCAGCGGCCGCCGAAGCGCCGCTCATCTTCTTGATGCCGGTTACGAGCAGCAGTCCGAAGCCAACCTTGGCTGACAGGTCGATGACCGTGAATACCGCCACCTCAGTGTTGAGGCTGATTGTGCCTGTTCCCTCGGTACCAAGGATCCAGAGCACTGGGTAGATGAACCAGAGCACGGTCAGGATGCCGAGCAGCTTGTTGTAAAGCGCGGCAGTTTGCGCTCCTTGCTCTGCAGCGGCGGCGCGAACGGGCCCCCAGATCAGCGCGAGTACAGCGAGGAAGAAGCCACAGGAGACGATGAACCAGACGTACTTGTGCGTCGAATCGAGTGACAGTGCGCCGAACAGGCCGGTCAGAATCATCAAGACGTCGGCACCAACGATGCCGGCAACAAGACCGATCCGTTCACGCGCTTGCTCACCGCCGCCGGTAAGCGGCTTCAGCCCGACTGTCAAAAGACCAATCAGCAGCAACGGCGTCGTGAAGACCCAGTCGATGTAGCGTGCGTAGTAGACGAGTTGGGCAGAAACGTCGGCTCCAACTCCAAGCGGAGTGAGCGCCAGCGAGGCCTTGGAAACGACGATGTCGCCCTGACCCTGCGCCATCAAAAGGTAGAGGCAGGCTGCGATCGCGCAGACGAAGAAGCTGGTCACGCGGTGGTGACTCTCCTTCATGCCGTGCCCAACAACCTGAATTGCTAGCGCTCCTAGCGCCATCCCTGCTGTGCCGATCCAAAGCCAAGTCTCTTGGGTCGAAGTCATAAAGGTTTCCATCTGCTGTTCCCCCTGGTTACGTAACGGACGGTGTTTTTTAAAACGATACTCGTAAATACGACGTTATGTCTAGTACGAAGCTGCAATCCAGTTCGACGTATTCGCTCGTCCTCCTTGCTTTGATCCGAAACGGCGGAAGCCGCAAGCCTCTCCCCCACGATGACGCAGGCGGGCCGCCACATTCAGCGTGACGGCCCGCCCGGGTCCTTCGTCATCGTTGGAGCTGTAACTACTAAGTGCCGAGCTCCGCCATCACCTTCGACATTTTGCCGACCTTGCCGCGAAAACAACCGACCGAGTACGGGTACTCGTTGTTGACGTGGTAGCTGGTTGGGGCACCACTACCGCCGCTCCTCGAGTTTCAGCAGTAGTCGCCTGCGGGGCTCCGCTTGGCGGCGTGAACCTGTTCGGCGGAGTCTCTGAACACCGGGGATGAAGAACAAACTGTTTTGCTATTTTCCGCCGCTGATAAAACTACGGCCGATTTTTGAGAGGCTTATAGGGCGCCACGGCGTCACAGCCGCTACTGACTAGCTAAGGGAGACCCCAGCATGAGCTCTACAAAATTCGCGATCACCTCAGTGGCCGCAACAGTTGCATCCTTGGCTCTGGCTGCGAGCGCGAGCGCCCACGGCACGCTCAACCTCTACGGCAAAGACGCGATCGCCAACAAGACCGGGACACTCACGCTCACGATCCCCCACGGCTGTGGGCCCGACGGTCTTTCAACCACCAAAATCGTGATGCAGCTCGGCAGCACCTGGCAAGGTGCGAAGCCAAAAGCAGTTGCCGGCTGGAAATCAAGCGTGAAGCGCGCAGTCAACGGGCAGCGAACGATTACATGGCTCGCGACTGGCGGCGGGCTGCCAAACGCTGTGATCGGCGACTTCCCGATCACGGTTCGTTGGCCCAAGAAGGCGGGCATCTACAACACGCCAACCGCTCAGTACTGCGGTTCGCAACTGATGTACTGGAAGGATGCCTTTAACGCTGCGGCCGATGGCGACCTTCCCTACCCGGCGAATTACCCAGTGCCCCGCGTCCGAGTTCATGTGGCGGCAAGGCGGACGCCAAGCGCCGTAACCGGATCGTCGCCTCTGAGCATCTGCCCACTTCACGGAGCAGCTGGCTCCACCCAGTGACGGAGGTCCTATTCGCTATCCCAGTCGGCATCATCGCGACCGCCGTAATGGACCTTGAGCGGATCATCGTCTTCGGAGTACCGGTCCCCGCCGGCGACGGCAAGCGCCGCAATGGCCCCTACCTGCTCGGTCGCTGGGTCTGTTACATGTTCAAGGGTCAGTTCCGACACGCCGACATCACGCAGTCGCCACCGCTGCGGGCGGAAGGCGCAGTCGGCTGGGTCGTCCACTACCTGATCGGTTGGAACCTTGCACTGACCTACTTCTTCCTGCTCGACCTAACCGGACTCAGCGCGACGCTGCCCGCGGCAGTGATCTATGGAGCCTGCACGACCGTCTTCGCCTGGCTGCTGATGCTCCCGGCTTGGGGGATGGGTTGGTTTGGAACGAAGTCAAAGATGACGTTCTTCAGCCTCGTCAACCACATCGCCTTCGGCTTCGGCTTGTTCCTTGGCACGCTGATCTTCAACCCGCTGAGCTGACGGACTGAAACAAAGATTGCGTCACGTTTGAGTGCCATGTCGGTTCTTACCCACAGCACCCCGAAAACAACCCCCACGCAAGGAGCACACTCCCCCATGTCCCTCAAGCACACCACAGCAGCAATTGCCGCAATTGGGCTAATCGCCTCGCTGCCGGCAAGCGCCCTCGCTGCCAAGGCGTCGAAGACCGACCCCGACCGCGACGGGCTCTCAAACAAGGTTGAGAAGCGGCTCGGCACAAACGCACGCCGCGCCGACACCGACCGCGACAAGCTCAAGGACGGCGTCGAAGTTCGCCTCGGCACCAACCCTTTGCGCAAGGACAGCGACAGAGACGGTGTTAACGATGGCCGCGAAGTGGCAGCCGGCACCGACCCTTGCCCCGCGCGCGCCAACCAGGTTCGCGGCGCAGTTGCCTCTGTCGGCAGCGACTCGGTGACGATCACGAAGGCTGACGGCACGACCGTCACGCTGACCGTCAACGCTGACACGAAGCTGCGCATTCCGGACACCGACGGCAGTGGCACCGTGACGCTCGCCGACCTAAAGGCTGGCGACAAGGTTGGTGCCCGCACCTCACCGACCGACCCAACGCTCGCCGTAGGCATCGCGGTCAAGCGTGAGTACGAGGAAGGCGACGAGGTCGAAGGCGCAGTCAGCGCAGTC
>JBIHZY010000065.1:0-9024 GCA_044240185.1 Solirubrobacteraceae bacterium | reverse complement strand
GTCGCGGTTCGTTTCGCGACAGGCCCGCTACCGGATCGTGTCGTCGTCACCGTCAGCGACCCGATCCGCGTTCCCGGTGGAGGCCTAGTTTCGGGCCCGGTCACTGCCGAGGCGCAGCTAGCGGCGTTCGCCGTCCCAATCGGGGATGGCGAGTATCCCGGCCCCTACGCCTATCGCCAGGGCAAGCCGATGCGGCCAGACACGGCGCTGGCCTTTGACCGCATGGCCGCCGCGGCGAGGCGCAGTGGGATCGGCTTGACGGTGACCAGCGGCTACCGCTCAAATGCCGAGCAGGCGCAGCTCTTTGCCGCCCACCCTGACCCCAAGTGGGTTGCTCCGCCGGGCCAGTCGCTGCATCGGCTCGGGACCGAGCTCGACCTTGGCCCGCCCGCCGCCTATCGCTGGTTAGCGGCGAACGCCAAGCGGTTCGGTTTCGTCCAGCGCTACGCCTGGGAAGCTTGGCATTACGGACTGATCGCGAATCCAGGCAGCGCATCGGTCGGTTTCGCGCCGCCCGGCGCTGGCGCGGCCAGTGCCGTCCCGAGCTTCGTCCCGGCCGCCTACCGCGAGCCGCTGCGTCGCGCCTCCTCGCGCTGGTCGGTAGGCGCGGCGCTGCTCGCGGCCCAGCTCCAGCAGGAGTCAGGCTTTGATCCGCGCTCGGTCTCCAGCGCCGGCGCGCAGGGGATCGCGCAGTTTATGCCGGGGACTGCTCGCAGCTACGGCCTCAGCGACCCGTTCGATGCCCCGGCCGCGATTGACGCTCAGGCTCACCTGATGCACGACCTACTGCGCCGCTTCGCCTCCGTGCCGCTGGCTCTCGCCGCTTACAACGCTGGCCCCGGTCGCGTCGCCGCCTGCTGGTGCGTGCCGCCGATCGCCGAAACACAAGTCTACGTAGCGCGGGTCGTCGCAATCGCGCGCGGCGCTGGCGTCAGCGCCGCTAGTGGCGAGCCGCCGGTACGGCTGATCCGCTGAGCTTTGCGGCAGACTAAGCAGACGATGGCTCCCTTCCGCTACAAGCTGCGCGTCCGCTTCAACGAGTGCGACCCGCAGAGCGTTGCCTTCAACGCTAACTACCTCACCTACATCGACATCGCGATCACCGATCTCTATCGCCAGCACTTCGGCGACTCCTACGCCGAGGTGATGGAGAGCAACGGCGTTGACGTTGTCGTCGCTGAGGCCAATCTCAAGTTCCTCGCGCCAGCGCGCTTTGATCAGGAGATTGAGGTCGCGCTTACGATCGAACGGCTTGGGAACACAAGCATGGAAGCGTCAGCAGTGATCCGCTGCGAGGAAGAGGAGCTCGTAACTGCTGAGCTTCGTTACGTCTTCGTTGACATCGCGAGCTGGAAGAAGACACCGATCCCCGATCAGATCCGCGAGACGATGGCCAAGTTCGGCCCGGCCTAACTAGCCGCGCGCGGCTTTCAGCACCGACCTGATCTGGCGCGAGGTCGTGCCGCCGCGTGGTAGCTTGGCGCCGGAGGGTTCAAACGTCGCCTGTCGAGCAGGCGCAAAGGGGGAGTCTTGAACAAGCTAGTCGCAACATTTGCGCTCACCGCCTGCAGCGTCATGGCGATTAGCGGCGTCGCCAGCGCGAAGGCGAGCTGCGAACCGTTCGACACGCGCGACTGCCTGCTGCCGTTCCCCAGCAACCACTTCACGACCCCTCAGCGTGGTTCGGAAACCGGCTTGAGGCTCAACTTCAACGCTGCTGTCTTCCCGAAGAATGTCGGCGGAGCTTCGTCGTTCACGCCCGATCTAAACAACAACGACGGCTTCAGTCCCGGCGCGGCGATCATGACTTACGTTGATGGAATTAGTCTCCAGCGCAGCGGCGCAACCCCAATCACCGACATCGGCAGCTACAGCGCCGCCAATGCGCCGATCGTTCTCGTTGACGCTAAGACCGGCAAGCGTCAGCCAATCTGGGTCGAGCTCGACGCAAATCCCGACAACGAGGCCGACGGGAGCTACCTCGTGATGATTCGCCCGGCGCGCAACCTGCCGGAAGGGCGTCGCTACATCGTCGCGCTACGCAACTTGAAGAACGGATCGGGCGCCACAATCGCAGCCGGCGCGGCATTCGCGTCGGTGCGAGACGGCAAAGCAAGCGGAGCGCTAGCGGCCCGTGCTCGCCGGATGAAGCCTGACTTTGACCTTCTTGGACGGATTGGCATCAAGCGTTCAACGCTCTACCTAGCTTGGGACTTCACGGTTGTCAGCCAGACGAACCTGACCGAGCGAGCGCTCTCGATGCGCAACGCCAGCTTCGCTGCGCTAGGCGACAAGAACCTTGCCGATCGCAAAGTCACCGGCAGGTCGCCAAGGTTCCGGATCGACAAGACGATCAATTTCACCGAGGAGCAGAACTCTGTGCAGCTGCGCCAGCTAGAAGGAACGATGACCGTTCCCTGCTACCTGAACACGCCAGACTGTGCGCCAGGGGGCACCTTCCGCTATCAGCCGCGCAAGGCGGGCAAGTTCAACTGGATTCCGAAGCAGCAAGGGACGATGGAAGCGAAGTTCGTCTGTGGCATCCCTCGCTCGGCGCTAGAAAAGCCCGCTCGACCGGTGATCTACGGCCATGGTTTGCTCGGATCAGCAAGGGAAGCCTTGGGCGATAAGAATCAGTTCTTCGGCAACAAGCACAGGATTCTTTTCTGCGGAACCGATGAGATCGGAATGGCTGGCGGTGACGCCGGCAATGCAATCCGGCTGCTCGGCGACATGTCGCTCTTCGCCTCTTTCCCGGACCGGCTTCAGCAAGGGCTTCTGAACGGACTGATGCTCGGGCGCTTGATGATCCACGCCGAAGGGCTCGGCTCGCACCCGTCGCTGCGTTCGATCCCGGGGGCCTCAGGTCGCACTTTGATCGACCGCTCGAAGCTGGCCTTCAACGGCAACAGTCAGGGAGGCATTCTGGGGCCTGCGATCACTGCCCTTGCCCCCGATTTCACGCGCGCAGTTCTTGGCGTGCCTGGCATGAACTACTCGCTCCTGCTTCCGCGCAGCGTTGACTTTGACGAGTACTCCGACGGCTTTTTCGCTCCTTCTTACCCGAACCGACTCAAGCGGCTCTTAATCCTCGGCGCGGTTCAGAACCTCTGGGACAGAGGCGAAGGCAATGGCTACGCGCTGCACGCGACCGACGATCCCCTGCCGGGAACTCCAAAGCACCAAGTGCTCTTGGAGGCCGTCGTCGGCGACCACCAGGTTCCTCAGGTGGCGGCAGAGAACCTCGCGCGGACGGTTGGCGCCGTAGGCCGCAGGCCTGCCTACAACAGCGGCCGCAGCTTCGACAAGGTGCCGTTCTGGGGGATTCGCAGCAAAGGCAAGAGCAGCGATTCGCGGCTCGTGATTTTTGACAGCGGCCCGATCCGCCAGTTTGAAGGGGCGACGGTTGGCACCGACGTGCCACCGCTTACAAACACGCCGCCGCGCGCAGGTCAGGATCCCCACGGCCTCTTTGACCTCTCGCGCGGCCAGCAGGCAGCGGACTTCTTCGATGGTCGCTTCACCGACGTCTGCCCGCTCAAGCAGGCATGTCGTCTTTCGATCTGGCCTTACTGACCGCAGCTTGCTTGCGATCGGTTGCTAGCCAGCGGCGGCGAGCTCGACGGGGATCCCGTTGAGCACCGCTGTGCCGGAGATCTCATCGACGCGCTCGCTGTCGCCGAGCAGGTTCACGTTGGCGCCGGCGTGGGCGCTGGCGACGTTGATCTCGGTTCCTTCGCCGTCGTGGCCCCAGCCGTGAGGTACGGAGACGACGCCGGGCATCATCGCCTCGCTGTGAACGGCGGTCAGTTCGATCGATCCGCGCTTTGAGCTGAGCACGGCGCGCTGGCCGTCGGCTACGCCGCAGCGCTCAGCGTCATCAGGGTTGACGAGCACGGTGCAGCCCTCGGGGCCGGAGACGAGCTTGGGGACGTTGTGCATCCAAGAGTTGTTCGAGCGCAGCTGGCGGCGGCCGATTAGCAAAAGCCCGTTGCCGCTGGTTGGAGCATCCTCGAGCTCGTCGCGCAGGCGCGCGACGTCGGCGATGATCTCCGGCGGCGCCAGCTCGACGAGGCCGCTCGAGGTGCGGAGCGATTCAGGGATCCGCGGCTGCAGCGGGCCAAAATCAATCCCGTGCGGGCTGGCCTCAAGCTTTGCCAGCGTAAGGCCGTCAGGGTTAGCGCCAAAACCGTCGCCGTAAGGGCCGCAGCGAAGCATGATGTCGAGCAGCCGTTCGGGGCCAACGCGATCACCCACCGCGGCGACAAGTTCGGCCGCATCGCGGCCGGCAACCGGCGAAGTTTCGCTGCGCGTCTCGCGCCCAGCCAGCTCAAGCGCGAAAAAGTCGTCGATCGGGCCGATCTCAGCGTTGGCTCCGGCACCACTGACGATTCCCGTCAGCCGCAGCAGAACCTCCCACTCGTCGAGCATCCCTTCCGGTGGGTCAAAGATTGGCGGCGAGTAGTTGGCGAAATTACGGATCGCGAAGGCCGTGAAGACGAGATCGAAGTGTGAATGCTCGAGCGTCGAGAGCGCCGGCAGAATTACGTGCGCGTGGCGCGAAGTTTCATTGCGGTAGATGTCGATGCTGATCATCAGATCGAGCGTGTCGAGCGCCGCTGCCAGCCGGTCGCCGTTGGGCGCCGATAGCACCGGGTTGCCGCCGATTGTGATCAGCGAGCGGATCTGCCCCTCGCCGGGGGTTTCGATCTCCTCGGCGAGGCAGTTGACGGGCAGTTCGCCGAGCACTTCTCCACGCCCGCTGGCGCGCGTCGCCCAGCGGTGGATCTTCATTCCGCGCCCGCTTCCCGGCGCGCCCTGCGTGTTCGGCGAGCCGGCTGGCGGCTTCGTGAACATCACGCCGCCGGGACGGTCGAGATTGCCGGTCAGCGTGTTGATTACGTCGATCAGCCAGCTCGTGACGGTGCCAAAAGGCTGCGTCGTCGTGCCGATCCGGCCGTAGACCGCGGCGCTCGGCGCGGCAGCCAGCTCGCGCGCGATTCGGCGGATCGTCTCAGCCTCAATGCCGCAGCTTGTCGTGACGGCCTCGGGAGTGAACGGCAGCGCCGCCTGCCCAACCTCTTCAATGCCGCTCAGCAGCCCGTCGAGGTGATCGCCCGGCGCCACTAGTCCTTCCTCAAAGAGCGTGTTGACGATTGCGAAGCAGAGCAGTGCGTCACCGCCGGGGCGGATGAAGTGGTGCTCGTCGGCTGCCTCAGCGGTGCGTGAGCGGCGCGGGTCGATCACAACGACCTTGCCGCCGCGCTCGCCAATCTTCTTCATCCGGCCACGGAAGTCGGGCGCCGTCATCATCGAACCGTTAGAGACCAGCGGGTCGGCGCCAAGAATCAGCAGGTAGTCGGTGCGGTCGATGTCGGGGATCGAGATGCTTAGCGAGGTGCCGAACATCAGGCCACAGGCGACCTGCTTCGGTGCTTGGTCGACGCTGCTGGCGGAGAAGATGTTGCGCGTGCCGATCGCCTTCAGCATCGGCCGGACGTACATCAGGCAGCTGAGCGAATGGGCAACCGGGTTGCCGAGGTAGGCGGAGAACGCTTGGCGGCCCGATTCGGCGTCGATCTGCTTGAAGCGCTCGTCGATGAAAGCGAATGCTTCGTCCCAGCTGCAGGGCGCAAGCTCACCATCTTCGCCGCGCAACATTGGTGTGCGCAGGCGGTCTGGATCATCATGGAGGGCGCCAATATTGGCTCCCTTCGGGCAGATGAAACCGTGGCTTAAGACGTCGTCTTTGTCGCCGCGGACCTTCGTCACTTTGCCTTCCTCAATCGTCAGCTCGAGGCCGCAGGTCGCTTCGCATAGGGGGCAGGTGCGCAGTGCTGTCGTTGCCATCTGCTCAGCCTATACGCGCTGGCGCTCTTATCCTCACCTAAGTGGCCGAGAAGAAGCAACAGAGTGAACGGGAAGAGCGCCTGCGCGAGCAGCGTCTGGCGCTGCCGGACGGCCCCGGCGTCTACCTCTTCAAGAATGCTGACGATGAGGTGATCTACGTCGGCAAATCGCTCTCACTGCGAAAGCGCGTCAGTAGCCACTTCAGCTCTCCCGTTACACGCGGCGGCGTGCGGATGGTCGATTCGGTTGAGGCGATCGACTTCATCCTGCTCAGCTCCGACGCTGAAGCGCTGCTGACCGAGCAGACGCTGATTACGCGCCACGAACCGCGCTTCAACATTCAACTGCGCGACGACAAGAGCTACCCCTTCATCGCCGTCTCGACCGACGAGCAGTTCCCGAGGATCTACTTAACGCGCGAACGGCGGCGCAGCGGCCGCGTCTACTTTGGGCCCTACTCAAACCCGCGCCGTGCGCGCAGCACCGTTGAGGTTTTGCAGAAGGTTTTCCAGATTCGTTCCTGCCGCGACGCCGAGCCGGGTAGGCGGACCGGCTCCCCATGCCTCGATTACCACATCGAACGTTGCGAGGCACCATGCGTTGACTACGTAACTGAGGAGCATTACCGCAAGAACGTTGACGGCGTGATCGCCTTTCTTTCGGGGAACTATCGCGAGATTGAAGACCAGCTTGAAGCGCGGATGAAGGCCGCCGCCGCGGCTCACGAATACGAGCGTGCCGCCGCTGAGCGCAACCGACTCAGCGCGATCCGCTCGCTGCTCGAAAGCCAGGGTGTCGTCAACGAAGCGGCTGGGTCGTTCGACGCGATTGCTGTCGCCGCCGACGGCGCAGAAGCTAACGCGCAGGTCTTTCAAGTTCGCGATGGAGTGCTCGCCGACCGCCAGTCTTTCTATCTCGACAATCCCGGCGGGCTTGAGAGCGGTGAGGTGGCGGTCGAGTTCATCGCCCAGTACTACTCCGGTCGTCCAGGCGTGCCAGCGCAGATCATCGTTCAGCAGCAGCTCGCTGAATCTGAACGGGGTGCGCTCGCTGAGGTTCTTGCCGAGCGGCGCGGGGCAGGGGTCGAGATCCGTGCTGCTGAGCGTGGCGCCAAACGCCGGATCCTTGAACTGGCCGAGCGAAACGCCGCTTTGGCGCTCGACCACGAGCGGCTGCGCAACGAGCAGACGCGCCGCCGCCGCGTTGAAGCGCTCGACGAACTGCAGCGCGAACTGAAACTGGAATCGCTGCCGATGCGAATCGAATGCTTCGACATCTCGAACTTGATGGGAACGCACACCGTCGCCTCGATGGTCGTCTTCGAATCGGCAGCGGCGAAAAAGGCCGATTACCGCCGCTTCACGATCCGCTCGCTCGAGGACGGGCAACCCGATGACTTCGCGGCGATGCGCGAGGTGCTCGAGCGGCGAATCAACGCCTGGGAGAGTCAGGCCGACCTCTCGCCCCACGATCCGGCATACAACCAGTCGTTCGCGACGCTGCCGAACCTGATCGTGATCGACGGTGGCAAGGGCCAGCTATCGGCTGGGCTTGAAGTGCTCGACCGCTTCCGCGAACGCGGCGTGGCCGTAATCTCGCTGGCGAAACGGATCGAAGAGGTCTTCGAGCCGGGCCAAAACTCACCGCTGATGCTCGAACCCGGGAGCGCAGGCCTGCAGCTACTCCAGCGCGTTCGCGATGAGGCGCACCGCTTCGCGATCGCCCACCACCGCGCGCGCCGCGACGGCGCGATGACGGCATCGGCACTCGACAGCGTTCCCGGTGTAGGTCCGAAACGGAAGAAGGCTTTGATCAAGCAGTTCGGCTCGCCGGAAGCGGTGATGGCAGCCAGCCGCGAGGAGCTTGAAAAAGTCCCCGGCCTGCCGACGAAGGTCGCCAATGACCTGCTCCACCACATGCGCCGCACCGGTAACTGAGCGAGCACTTGCGGGCTGCCTTGCGGCTGGCGCAATACTAAGCAGGCAATGAGCGCTGAAACTCCATCCGGCTCGGAGCCGGCCACAGAGCCAGTCCCGCTCGAGGACTTCGTGATCATTACCGGCGTCTCAGGCGCCGGTCGTTCAACCGCGATGGAAGCCTTCGAGGACGCTGGCTACTTCTGCGTCGACAACCTGCCGCCGGAGATGATCGGTGGCCTCGTTGATGTTTTTCTCCACGAAGGTTCGAAGGTGCGGCGCGCTGCCGTCGTTTCCGACGCCCGCGGCGGCGAGTACTTCGACCAGATGTCACGCGTCCTTGACGAGCTGGCACAGGCCAGCATCAACTACCGCGTGCTATTCCTTGATGCCTCAGACCAAGAGCTCTTGACCCGCTACCAAGAGACGCGCCGGCGCCATCCGCTAAGCCCCAAGGGGAGCGTGCCACAAGGCGTTGCCGCCGAACGCGAGCTAGTCAACCCAATCAAGGCTCGTGCCGATCTCGTGATCGATTCGACGGGACTAACGGCCGCCGAGCTGCGCGCCAAGTTGATTGAAGATCTACTACCGCGCAGCAGCGCCGCGAAGCTGGCGGTGACGTTCGAGAGCTTTGGCTTCAAGCACGGCCCCGCCCGCGACGCCGACCTGCTGTTCGACGTTCGCTTCCTGCCCAACCCGCATTACGTCGAGGAGCTAAGGCCGCTGACCGGCCGCGATCAGTCAATCGTCGAATATGTCGGCCGCGACGGCCGTCTTGAGCAGCTGTACGAGCACCTCTTGGCGCTGCTCGATTTCCTTCTGCCGCAATACGTCGATGAAGGTAAGTCGCACCTGACGATCGCGATCGGCTGCACCGGCGGCCACCACCGCTCGGTTGCTGTTGCCGAAGGCCTCAGTCGCCGCTACGCCGACGGTGATGGCCTGACAGTTGACGTCGTCCACCGCGACATCGACCTCTAAGTCTGCGGGATCGCAAAGCGGGCAGCGCCGCCGCTCAGATAGCCTAAGCCAGGTAATCGACCCGAAGGATTGGCTCTAAATGTCCGTATGTGTTGCCGTTAATGGGTTTGGCCGCATTGGCCGCAATGTGGTCCGCGCAGCGAAGGCCAACGGCGCCGACGTTGAGTTCGTCGCCGTCAACGACCTGACCGACCCAGCCACGCTTGCCCACCTCTTCAAGTACGACTCAATTCTTGGGCCTTACGGCGGAACCGTTGAGCATTCCGACAACTCGATC
>JBIHZY010000214.1:0-2543 GCA_044240185.1 Solirubrobacteraceae bacterium | reverse complement strand
ATCTTATTGAGGCCGAGGATGCAGAAGATCGGCACTAGGTCGAGCAGCAGCATGTGCTGGGCCATGTGGAAACTGAACGATTGCTCGGCGAGGGCGTCGATCGGTGAGAGCAGGGCGATTCCCAGTGCGACCAGGCCGGTCAGGAAGCTGAGCAGGCGCCAGACCGGCGCTGCGACAGGCCCGTTGGCACGTCTCACGCGCCACCAGCGCGGCAGGTAGAGGCCGCCGAGGACCAAGATCGTCAGGATCGGCCCGGGGTCGATCGTCCAAGCGGTGTCGGCCGCGGCGGCGAGCGGGAGGATTAAAGTTGGCACCGGCATCGGGCTTGATCGTCGCAGACCTCTACTAGTCGCGATGCTGCTCGCTGCCCGAAGCTGGCCTCAATGCTTCGCGCAGCGCTTAATCTGCTTGTCCCGCCGCTCTGCTGGGCCTGCCGTCAGCCGGCCCGTGATCGCCTCTGTGAAGCTTGCAGGCTGCGGCTCCCGTGGATTGAGCCGTTGGCGCCGCGCCGCCGCGGCAGCGTGCTTCACCAGCAATGGTCGCCGCTTGAGTTTGAGGGTCCGGCGCGCGCGCTTGTTCATGCGCTGAAGTTCGATTGCGCGACGGCGCTCGCGGCGCTGATGGCGAGGCAGATCGTCGACGCATTGCCACCGCGCGCATTTCCGCCCGACGCGGCCCTGGTCCCTGTCCCGGCCAGTCGCCTGCGACTGCGCCAGCGGGGCTTCGATCACGCCGATCTGCTGGCCTCCGAACTCGGAAAGTTGATCCTGCTCCCGCTTGAGCGGCCGTTGAAACGCGATTCGGCGCTCGCCAGCGGCCAGCGCGGTTTGTCTCGCAGCGACCGTCTAAGTGGCCGCGGGCTGCAGCTGCGTGCGGTCCGCACTGCGCCGCTGCGCGTCGTCTTGGTCGACGACGTTTGTACGACCGGCGCGACGCTTGAGCTCTGCGCAGCGGTTCTGCTCGCGGGCGAAACCACAGCAGTCAGCGCTGTTACTTATTGCTCTGTTCCTTAGCGTCCCGCGCGGGTACTTATTGCTCTATTCGGTAGCGCTTCGCGGTGGTACATTTTTTATACCTCCATCACGACAAAGGACTCCCTATGCGCATTGACCTGACCGGGACCAATATCGAGATCAACGGAGAGCTGCGCGCGATCGTTGCCAAGCGTTTCGCCAAGGTCAAGCGCCGCGTCCCAGAGGATGCCCATTGCGAGGTGATCCTGGCCGAGGAGCACAACCCGAAGATCGCCGACGGACAGAAGGCCGAAGCGAACCTCCACATCAAGGGGGGAACGATCAACGCTAAGGCTCACGAGCGCGACATGGCAGCCGCGATCGGTCACATTGCCGATGAAGTTGTCCGCCAACTGAACCGTCGCGGCGACAGGGCCCTAGCCCGCAGCCGGGCCGGCGCCGACACGATCCGTCACGGGCACCCAGGCAGCGCCTTCTGAACAGGCTCGCTGAGCGATCAGCGCGGCTACACTTCGGGCAATGGGTTTGCTCGAAAAAGCACTGAATGTCGGTGAGGGAAAGCAGTTTCGTCAGTACGAGAAGCGAGTTTCCGAAATTGCCTCGTTTGAGGATCAGCTAGTCGCGCTTAGTGACGACGAGCTGCGCGGCCGGATGGACGGGCTGCGAGAGCGCGTCCGCGAGCAAGGCGAGCCGCTCGACAGCGTGCTGCCGGAGTGTTTCGCGATCGTCCGCGAGGCCGGTCGTCGCTTCCTCAACATGCGCCACTTCGACGTCCAGTTGATCGGCGGCATGGTGCTGCACGGCGGCAACATCGCTGAGATGAAGACCGGCGAAGGCAAGACGCTCACGGCAACGCTCGCCGTCTGCCTCAACGCGCTCTCCGACAAGGGCGTCCATCTCGTCACCGTCAACGATTACCTCGCGCGGCGCGACGCCGAGTGGATGAGCCCAATTTACGACGGGCTTGGATTTAGCTGGGGCGTTTTGCAGAACATGCAGGATCCCAATGAGAAGCTCGCCGCCTACGCCGCTGACATCACCTACGGCACGAACTCCGAGTTTGGCTTCGATTATCTGCGTGACAACATGGCCCAGACGCTCGAAGAGAAGGTCCAGCACGGCGGCCGCATCGGTGAGGACGGACGCCCGGTCGCGATGCACAACTTCGCGATCGTTGATGAGGTCGACAACATTTTGATCGACGAGGCCAGGACGCCGCTGATCATCTCCGGCGCCCCCGAGGCCGCCGCCGACTCCTACGGCAAGTTCGCCAAGCTGGCACCACAGATGGTCGCCGGCAAGGCGCCGGAGGGGATGGACCCACGCGCGAAGAAGGATTTCGTCGCCGATTTCGACTATGAGTTCGACGAGAAGCACAAGACCGTTGCGATCACCGAGCGCGGCGTCGGCAAGGCCGAGCAGTTCATGAATATCGACCACCTCTACCGTGCCGAGAACGGGCCGCTCGTCAACCACTTGATCCAGTCGCTGAAGGCGCAGAGCCTCTACAAGCGCGACGTCGACTACGCAGTCATCGATGGCGAAGTCCGGATCATCGACGAGTTCACG
>JBIHZY010000213.1:0-2550 GCA_044240185.1 Solirubrobacteraceae bacterium | reverse complement strand
TCTTCGGCTTGCAGATCGACCTCGGCGGCCTGTTGCCTGAGATCGGCTGGGTGGCGCTGCTCTGCGCGGCCGGGATCGCCGGCAAAATGCTGACTGGCTGGTATGTCGCGGGCCGCGCCGGGGGGCGTGTTTCAGCGAAGCTGCGCGCTGCGACGGTGCTGATTCCACGCGGCGAGTTTGCGATTGTGATCGCCTCGCTGGCCGTTGCCGCCGGCGTTGACGCGCGGATCGGCCCTGTAACCGCCGGTTACGTGCTCGCCCTGGCGCTGATCGGTTCGCTCGCGACGCGCTTCGCCGACCCGTTCTCACGCCGCTGGATGGCGCGCCGCTCTGAAGTCGCGGCAAGTGGTTCAATCAAGTGATGAGCGTTGATTCACCTCAGAACGATGCCGATGTAATCGTCGTCGGCGCAGGGTTGGCTGGCCTTGTAGCGGCGCGCGAGCTTGAAGCGAAGGGTCTTTCGGTAATCGTTTGCGAGGCCCGTGATCGCGTTGGCGGCAGACTCCTCAACGAACCACTGCCGATCGGCGATCAGGTGACCGAGATCGGTGGCGAATGGGTTGGGCCGACGCAGTACAAGATCAATGCGCTCGCCGACGAGCTCGGTCTTCAGCGCCACGCCACCTATGACGAGGGCGACAACCTGATCGACTGGAACGGCAAGCCGGTTCGCTACGAGGGAACGATTCCGCGCGTCAACCCGGCCGTTCTCGCCGACGTCGCTCAAGCCCAGCTGCGCTTTGAGCGCATGGCGCGCTCGGTTGATCCGGCCGAGCCCTGGGCATGCAAATCGGCCGAACGCTGGGATCGTCAGACGCTCGGTTCCTGGTTTGCACGCAACACGGCAACCTCCGGAGCTCCGCTGATGTTCGAGATTGCCGCCGAAGTGATCTGGGGCGCCGAACCGGCCGACATTTCGCTGCTTCACGCTCTTGCGTACACGTCGGCGGCGGGATCCTTCTCAGCCCTGATTGACGTCAAGGGCGGCGCTCAGCAGGAGCGCTTCGTCGAGGGCTCACAGTCGGTTCCGTTGCGGCTCGCCGAACAGCTCAGCTCGCCGCTGCTGCTGGAATCACCGGTCAGCCGGATCGATCATCACGGAGACGGCGTCTGCGTCTACGCCGCCGTGCGCGAGCTGAGGGCGCGCGCCGTCATCGTTGCAATCCCGCCGCCGCTCACCGGCCACATCGATTGGCGCCCGCTGCTGCCGGTTAATCGCGATCAGCTGGTTCAACGGATGCCTCACGGGGCGGCGATCAAGTGTCTTGCCGTCTATGAGCGCCCGTTCTGGCGCGACGACGGTCTCAGTGGCCAAGCGATAGATCCGGTCGGCCCGGCACGGGCTACCTATGACAATTCGCCGGCCGACGGCAGCTGCGGTGTGATGCTCGGGTTCGTAGTCGGCAACCGCGCCCGTGAGCTCGGTGAGCTCGAACCCGAGGCGCGGCAGGCTGAGGTTTTGAAGGGGTTCATTCGCATGTTCGGAGCTCAGGCCGCGGAGCCGGTCGCCTACATCGAGCAGGATTGGGCGAAGGAACGCTGGACGCGCGGCTGCCCCGTCTGTTACATGCCGCCCGGAGCGATGACCGCTCACGGGCCCGCTCTTCGCGCTCCGATCGGTCCGATCCACTGGGCCGGCGCAGAAACAGCTACGCGCTGGACCGGTTACATGGATGGCGCCGTCAGCTCCGGCGAAGACGCCGCCAACGCGGTAGCCGCTCAGCTCGCCGTCTCCCGCGTCTAGCAGCGCCGAGCCGGCACGGCGCAGAACGTTACGATCGGCCGGTGGATCGATTGAAGGCCGACCTTGAAGCACTCGCGGGAATCGAACGAGGCTCAGCAAGCGAAGGCGAGCAGACCGCTGCCCGCTGGGCCGCGGGCAGACTGACCGAGTGCGGCGCCTCGCAGGTTGGCATTGAGCACTATCGCGGGCGCACGACCAACTCTTGGAGCTTTGCCGGGCACTCGGCTGTGGGCCTCCTCGCTCAGATTCTCGGCGGAATTGGCGGCGCGCTATTGGCGCTCGGCGCGCTCGTTTCGCTTGAGCGCGATGCCAGCGGCCGCTCGCCGTGGCGGCGGCGGATTGCTGGCGGCGCGCAAGGTGCAAACGCCATCGCAACCGTTGCCCCTACAGGCGAGCGGCTCCAGACGGTCGTGATCGTCGCTCACCTTGACGCGGCAAGGACCGGCCTGGCTTGGCACCCGCGGATCACGCAGAGCGGTGCCAAGCGTCACCTGAGGACGCAGAAGGTTGAGCCGGTGATCGCGCTGCAAGGGATCGCACTGGCCGGTTCAGCGCTCGCAGCGCTGTTGGAGCGGGGAACATTTCTACGCCGCGTGATAGGCGTGCCAGCAGCTCTGCTGAACCTGCTGGCGGTGTTGGCGAACCTCGACATCGCTCGCTCGGCCAGCGTCCCTGGAGCCAACGACAACGCGAGCGGAGTGGCCGCCGCGCTCTCTCTGGCCGAATCGCTTTCCGCCAGCCCACTTCGCAGCACGCAGGTTGAGTTTGCGCTCGTCGGTAGCGAGGAGTCGGGGATGGGCGGCTTT
>JBIHZY010000212.1:0-2570 GCA_044240185.1 Solirubrobacteraceae bacterium | reverse complement strand
AGGATTGCGAGTAGCGCCGAAGGCCAGCGTCTCTGTGAACGGCCAGACAGTTAGCTCCGGCACATTCGTCTTTCCTACGATGATCGCGCCGGCCTCGCGCAGCCGCGTGACTACGTCGGCGTCGTGCGGAGAGGGATTGGGGTTGGTCGCGAGGCTCCCCCAAGCCGTTCGCTCACCGAGCACGTCGGCGTCATCCTTGATCGCGACAGGAACACCGCGCATCGGCTGCGAGCTGTCGCCAGCGCCAGCGGCGTCAATTTTGTCGGCTTCGGCGAGCGCCTCGTCGGCAAAGACAACGCGATAGGCGTTGATCAGCGGGTTGACCTGATCAATCCGCGCCAGCGTCGCTTCAACGACTTCGCGCGCGGTCGCTTCGCCGCTCGCAATCATCCTGCTCTGCTGCGCGGCCCCTGCGTAGGCGAGATCATTGGCTTCCATAGTTCGCTGAACACTAGTCTCCCCGCGGTATGAGTTCCACGCTCGCAGCCGACGAAGCTCGGCCCGCCTGTAGCGAAGCTGAACGGCTGGCCGCCGACGCGCTGGCAGAACGGCTGCTCGAAAGCGGCCGGCCCGCGACGATCCAACCGTTTTGGAGCTACCCGCGTTGGTGGCTGGCGCAGGCGATCTGCTCAGCGCTCGGCGTACTCGCCAGCGTTCTCTGTATCGACGCGCCGCTGACCGGACTGATCGTCGCCGCCGTCGCGCTCGTCCTCAGCGTGATTGACGGAACGCGGCTGGCGCCGCTGCGCCGCCTGACCGGCTCGCGCGCGAGCCAGAACGTGATCTCTCCCCCACCCACCTCGGCGCCGCAGTTACCGGTCACGTTGATCCTGACGGCCGCGATCGACGACCGCCCTACGGCGCCAAACCGCTTCCTTCCCGCCTCTCTGATCGCAACCAATGCGGCCTGCCTGGTGCTGGTCGGGGCCTGCGCCGCGCTGCGCCTCGGCGGGATTGACGCGCTTCCAATCTCAATCGTTCAGCTAATCCCAACGCTGCTGCTGCTCGGTGCGATCCTCGTCTTTCTCGAGCGCGGAACGGCGCAGCTCGTCTCCGACTCCAGCGCCATCGAAGTGACGTTCGAGATCGCTGCCCGCCTGAAGGAAGATCCACCCGAGAACGTCGGCGTCGCAATTGTCTTCGGCGGGGCTGGCTCAGCCCAGGCAGCCGGGCTGCGTTACTGGCTACGCAGCCGCCACAAACGTGGAATGAAGCCCGCCGATATTGCCGTCCTCGACATCGAGCCCTGCTTGCAGGGCGCTCCAAGCTGGTGGGAGCGCGACGGCATCGTCGTCGCCACCGGCCTCCACCCGCAGCTTCGGCGCGCCGCGAAGTTGGCGGCCAAGGAGATCGATCCTGAGCTCATTCCGCGCGGAGCGGCAGACGCAACCGGCGCCGGCGTGGCACGCGGCGACGGCTGGCCGGCGATCGCGATCGGCTCACGGCCACTCGAGAAGGGTGAGCAGTTCGCGGGCGATGACGCTGCTGCCACAGTCGCCGACTTCGGCGAAGCGCTAATCCGCGAGCTTGACCGCGAGCTCGGCCGCGTGCGGCCAGCGCAGCCCGCAGCCGAATCGCCTGGAGTCACCCAATGAGCGCGGGCGTCGTAATCGCTGGCGGCGGCCTTTCGGCTCAGCGCTGCGCCGAGGCGCTGCGGCAAGGCGGTTACAGCGGCGCGATCAAGATCGTCAGCAGCGAGGCGCATGCTCCTTATGACCGGCCACCGCTCTCAAAGGCGCTGCTCGCAGGCACCAAGGAGCTCGACGAAATTGCCCTCCGCCCGGCCGAGTGGCACGGCGAGCAGGAGATTGAGCTGCTGCTCGGCGACGGCGCCGCGGGGCTTGATCTCGACCGTCGCAAGCTAATCCTTGAATCTGGCGCCGCGCTTGATTACGAACACCTCGTCATTGCGACCGGCAGCCGCGCCCGCCAGCTCCCGGGCAGCGACCAATACGAGAACGTCCACACGCTTCGCACACTCGACGACGCAGTTCGCTTGCGCAACGTCCTAAACCCGGGCAAGCGCCTCGTCGTTCTAGGAGCCGGCCTGATCGGCCAAGAGGTAGCGGCAACGGCGATCGGCCACGGCGCCGAAGTAACGCTGATCGAAGCCGAATCGCTACCGCTGGCCCGTGCGCTTCACCCAGAGCTCGCTCAGTGGCTAGTAGATCTTCAGCGCGAAGAGGGCGTCGAAGTGAAGCTCGGGGCACGCGTTGCTGGGCTGATCGGCGACGGCGACCGGCTCGAAGCCGTCCTGCTCGACGACGGCTCGCGAGTGGAGCTCGACGAGATGCTCGTCGCAATCGGCGTGATTCCAAACAGCGAGTGGCTCCCCGAACCGATTGACCTGCTCACGCAGCGCCCCGAGATCCACGCCGCTGGCGATGTTGCCGGCGGCGATCACTGGGAGCTCGCAGCGCACCAAGGCAAGGCTGCCGCGCACCAAATTCTCGGCCAAGAGCCTGCTCCAGTGCCCTTCACCGGATGGTGGAGCGATGTCCACGGCGTTCGCCTGCAAGGACTGGGGCAGCCGGCGGCGAACGATCAGATTGTGTTCGAAGGTAACCCCG
>JBIHZY010000211.1:0-2575 GCA_044240185.1 Solirubrobacteraceae bacterium | reverse complement strand
CCAAGTGCGAGCAGCACAAACGTGAACACTCCGATCAGAAAGAGCGCCAGCGGCACTCGCACGCGCTGCGGCACGAGCCAGCTGGCAAGACCAATGCCGATAACTCCGGCGACCATAACCGGGAGCTTCAGCAGCTGACTGAGGAAGAGCACCGTTTCGCCCGGAACTGCGCCAGCCGGCTTGTTGCGGCCGTTCGCCGCTGTCCAATCCGTCGTATGCGTCTGGGAGAAGAACGGGTCGCCAGTAACGATGAAGTCAATCCCAGACCAGATCAGTGGCGCGGCGGCGACGAGCAGCGCAAATTCGACCCGACTACGCCAAGAGAGCCCGGGGAAGAGCCAAAGCCAGTAGATCCCGGCAATGATCCAAGCCTCCGGCCTCAGCAGCCCGGCCAGAGCCAGCAGCCAGAAAACGACCGCTCCTCGGCGCGGCTTTGATACCTCCAGAGCGGCCGCCCACAGCAGCAGCGCGAGGTAAGGAATGTCGATAAACGCGCGCGCCGCGAGGAACGGAAAATCGAAGCGCGTACAGAGAAGCGCTGCCGCGGCGAGGCCGACCAGAACCGTGAACGAGTTGCGTGCAAGCTGATAGAGAGCGACGACCATCAGGACGAAGCTGCCCATCGTCGCCAGCAACATCAAACGATCGCCAGCGCGACCGAAGGCGGCGAAGAAGACGCCGAAGAGCAAACCCAAGGGGTGCTCCGTTGGGGACCGGTAGGTGTCGAACACCGGCAGCTGACCGTCAAGGATCTCGCGCCCCCAAAGCAGCGAGTAGGTCGCGTCATACGCGGTGTACGTCGGGAAGATGATCGTCCCCGCGGCAACGATGGCGATCAGCACCCCGAGCAGGATCACCGGCCACGGCAGCGATTGAGCGCGTGAAATGAAGTTGGACGAAGAGGGGGCTGTAGTCACGGGAGGCAGTCGGTCGAGCGCGATGATTTAACGCGCAACCGGCAGGGATACTACGCAGCCGGATGACGGGCACCGCTAACTGGTCGGCCCCTTTCAGCCCTAATTGCATCAGACGCGTACGATTGGGCGGCGATGAAGCTGATCATTCAGATCCCCTGCCTCAACGAAGAGGCGACTCTCCCCGCGACGCTTGCCGACCTCCCGCGCGAGGTTGACGGAATCACCGACGTCGAGTGGCTGATCATCGACGACGGCTCGACCGATGCGACGGTCGATGTGGCCGTTGCCAACGGCGTAGACCACATAGTGCGGCTGACTAATAACCGCGGGCTCGCAGCAGGCTTCCAAGCCGGCCTTGACGCCTGCCTCAAGCTCGGTGCCGACGTGATCGTCAACACCGACGCCGACAACCAGTACTACGGCGCCGACATCCCAAAGCTCGTCGAACCGATCATCGACGGTCGCGCCGACATGGTGGTCGGAGACCGTCAGACCGACACGATTGAACACTTCTCACCAATCAAGAAGCGACTCCAGAAGCTTGGTTCGTGGGTTGTTCGTCAGGCATCGGAAACTGACGTTCCCGACACCACCTCTGGCTTCCGCGCTTACAACCGTGAAGCAGCGCTGCAGATGGCTGTCGTCTCGCGCTTCACCTACACGCTAGAGACGATCATCCAGGCCGGCAAGCTGCTCGTGGCTGTCGAGGATGTTCCGATCCGCACCAATCCGAAGACGCGGGAGTCGCGGCTCTTTCCATCGACCTGGTCGTATGTGAGGCGCAACAGCGTCTCGATCTTCCGCATCTACGCGCAGTACGAACCGATGCGCGTCTTCTTCAGCGCCGCAGTCGTGCTTGCCGCAGCGGCCCTGATCCCGTTCACGCTCTTCTTCATCTACTGGGTTCAAGGTGACGGCGCGGGCCACGTGCAGTCGCTGATCTTCGGCGCTGTCCTCTTCAATGCGGCCGTCGTGATGGGTGCGCTCGCCGTGATCGGTGACCTGATGCACGCTCAGCGGATCATGAGCCAGCGCATATTCGAGCGCGTCCGCAGGGTTGAACTGGAGCTCGGCGTACCACCTTCACACTATGAGCCGGGAGCGACGCCAACTGGTCAGGCAGCAACGACAGGTGCCCATCCAGCGCCCTCACCGGTAGAGCATCGCGCCGAGGTTAAACAGGAGGAGCCGACGCGGTGAAGCCTCGAGTGACAGTAGATAGCGAAGGCACCGTAACCGGCAATACCTTCGACAAGTACGGCTCGACCCATCCGGTTGTGCGGCGTCTGATGTCCGGCTTCCATCGCGAACTTGACGCCTGCTACGCGATCGCATCACCGACCTCCATTCTTGACATCGGATGCGGCGAGGGAGTTCTCACCCATGAATGGGCTGGGCGCCTCCCAGACGGCGGCCGAATTGTCGGCACCGACCTTGACGATCCGCTGCTTCATGAGCAATGGGAGCAGCGCCGAGCGCCAAACCTTGAATACCGCGTGATGAAGGGCGAGCAGCTCGAGTTCGCCGACAGCGAATTCGACACGTCAACGGCGATCGAGGTGCTCGAGCACGTCACCGACCCAGAGATGGTTCTCTCCGAGATGGCGCGCTGCGCCGAGCGCTGGCTCTTGGTCTCGGTGCCGCGCGAACCACTCTGG